>JBCNOR010000225.1:0-7808 GCA_039593785.1 Niabella sp.
GCGTAGCGTTGAGGCTTTAATGTATAAGATTGTACAACATTCCCGTCAGCATCAATCAGGTCATGATCCGGTCTGATATGATCATGGTAAACAGGATCAACCGATAAACGGCGCATGTCTGACCACCGCAGGCCTGACAGCGCAAATTCTCTTACCCGCTCATCTAGAATAAAGTGCACCAGCGCCTGCTGGTTTGAGGCCACGGTTGAAGGTACTCTGGCGTCTGTAGCCGGCATTCTTTTAGACCTCAGTACTTCAAGGTCTGCTTTCGCATTTGAAAGATCATTATTCCGGGCATTGATCTCCGCCCGCATTAAATACATCTCAGGTAAAGAGGGCCCCTGGTCTAAGAAAAAATTGGGATAACGGCGAACTTGCTTTGGGTAAATAAATGTACCGAACATTTCAGTGTCGGAATAAAGCAGCAAACGTTTATCAGTTGCGCCAAAAAGAGAAGCAACATAAGGCGTATAAACGATTGCGTCGGCAAAATCCAATCCCCACACCGTAGTGGATATGTTGTAAATAATTTGACTATTATTAGCTGCAAGCGGCGTATTTGACAATGCGCCTAAAAAGTTAACCGGAAACCAGGTGCTGTCGGTATCAGGATCCAAAACAACATTGTAATCATATAACGCTAACGGAATTGCCGATCTCGGTAATTCAGAAAATGCGGCGTCAATATGTGTTTTGGCTGAAGTAAAATCCTGCATATTCATATACACCTTCGTCAGGAAGAATTCAGCGGCCATTTTTGAAAACCTGCGTCTATGCACCAGCGCGCCTGCATCTGGTAATGCTTCTGTAAGGTCTTTAATAACCGCCGAATAACATTCGCTGACACTTGAGCGGGTAAAAGAGGTGCGGGTAACATCAGAGGTGGTTATAATGGGTATGCCCTGATCAATGGTAGCTGACGAAGGGTTATAGGGTAACGAAAAATCAGTTAAAAAGGCTAAGTTGCAAACCGCTCTGCCAACTTTTGCTTCGGCCAGTAACTGTTTTTTTTGCTGATCAGTACCCTGTGAGGATGACATTACCTCGTTTATTACTTTGTTAAAAAGGTATAATCTCTGAATATAACCGGTAGCTGCCGTTATTTCCTGCGGCAATTCATCAGACTCATATACCCTGTCTTCATACCTGAAAAGGCGTTGCACTCTTAATGGTACTCCATCTATATAAGTTTTCTGCAAAGCAACATCATCCCCTAAATAGATAGGCGCCGACAATGTAGTCTGCAGGAATATGCCATTTAATATCTGCTCATAATCATTCGTAGTTTGTGCAATCAGTGATCCTTTAGGTTGTATTTCCAAAAAACTTTTTTTGCAGGAGCTGCCCAGCAGCATTACGCAAACAAGCGGCATCATCAAAAAGTAATGTATGGTTGGTTTCATGACGGTTAATCTTTTTTAAAGTGTGATATGGGCGCCTAATGTTATTGTTCCCTGTCCGGTACGCAGGTTTCTTATTGCCCCTGTATTTCCGGCTGTGAGCGTTGGACCAACGTTCCCCAGAGACTGAAACTCAGGATCGATGCCAAGATCATTTGCTTTCCATAGCATCAGATTGGAAACCTGTGCCCTGAATGTAACAGCCTGGACATGAATTCTCCTCAGAAGAGAGGCCTTAAGATCGTAGGATAAAGTAATATCCCGGACTTTTGCAAACGATGCATTAAAAACATTGGAGCTGGCATAGGTATAATAATTTGTGTTCCTGTTGCCGCTGACTGCACTGGTAGCAGCATACCTGGGAATGTTTGTAAGCTTCTCATCACCCGGCGCTTTCCAGCGGTTTATAAACTCGCTGTGCATAAAATTAGCGTAAGGCACGCCAGACCAGAAAGTATTAACATCACGAAACAGGACGTTACCACCGTTATAGATAATATTGACCCCTAAGCCAAAGTTCTTATAACGAAAATAGTTAGACAGACCGCCGCTGTAAACCGGCTGCGAACTACCTTTATAAACTACGTCCTGCGCTGTTGATGCATTGGGTACTGAGGTGATGGTTCCGTCAGCTTTTGTTATTTGTGGATCCCCGGAATTGTTTAAGCCTGCATAGTTGTAGGCGAATACTGTAAATGCAGGATGTCCTGCCAGAAATCTTGTGGAGATCATGCCCGGTCCTGTTGTAATGGGCGCAGGATTGGCCAGTTGTGTAATTTTATTCTTGTTGTACCCCAGATTAAATGAAGTAGACCAGGTGAAATTACCGGTACTGATATTAAGTGAGTTGAGGGCAAGATCAATTCCCTTATTATCCAGATCTCCATAATTACCAATGACTGAAGGATATCCCGTAAGCGGGGCAGTGCTCAGGGTGCCTATCAGGTTATTGGTCTTCTTCAGATAAGCATCCACCGATCCATGCAATATGCCGTTCTGTATTTCGAAATCAAAACCGAAGTTGTAGTTCTTAGTGAGTTCCCAGGATAGTTTTTTATTTGCGGGTGCGGTAACAACCAGGCCAACTCCTGTCGGGTAATTCACATTTGTTTCCGCATGTAATATGTCCCAGGATGCAGCAGTACCAGGCATAGGTGCGTTACCGGTGATACCGTAGGTTAGCCGTACATCCAAACGGGTTAACCATGTGACAGGCTGCATAAAGTATTCGCTGCCCAGTGCCCATTTGCCGCCAATACTCCAAACCGGCCTGTTTTGGGCCGAGTTGTCAAAGCCAAATAAGTTACTCCGGTCTACACGCCAGCTGCTGTTCAGGGTATATTTATGATTATATGTATAGCCCAGATTAGCATAGTATGATGAGGTTCTTGTTATAACACCTTCCCCTCCTGTTATATTATTAGCTAAAGTCCTTGTGCCACCCGGAACTGTTCCTGTAATTCCGGCGCCCAATAATTCATAATTAACAGGTCTTGCTATCTGAAGCTGGTCATCCCATCCTCTGTAGATCACAGTAGTCGAAATTGGCGAGTTGCTGGTTGCTTCCTGCCCGGCCATGACGGTAAATTGATGCTTATCCTGCCAGTTATTGTCATAAAAGAACTGGTTTCTTACGGTCCAGCTTTTCAGCATGTCATCAGTGGCAGTAAGCCGTCCGCCAAAAGCCGGAACATTATAAACCGGGGTGCTGTTGATCGTTGGCGCCTGCGTGAAGGTCATCACCTCATCCCTCACCAGATAGCTGTTCTGATCCAGCTGAACCCGGTTTTTTGAAGAGTTGATACTGTAGCCAAAGGTTCCTTCATAGCGCAGCCCTTTTAAGATCTTTAGCTTTACTCCGCTCACTATCCTGGTGGATAATACCGTTCCTTTAGAATACCCTCTGTTGATCTCCTGCAACGGTGAATAATCCAGGTTAATACGGCTTCTTGCCTGGTAATCTTCCCGAAGCGCATCACTGTAATTACCCATATGGTTAACCGTTAGCGGATTGCCGGACGGATCGGCGAAAAGCTGATAAGGCACCAGATCCAGGCTTGGTACGGTTAAATTGTTGCTGCTTGTAACACGATTGGTTAAATCGGTTATCAGGTAAGCCTGAAGGTTTGTATTGAATTTAAAATCCTGCCGTAGATTGATCTTGTACCGGTTGTCTTTTTGACCCGGCGTATTGTTTACTACTCCTATATAATTAGCAGAGCCATAGAAGGCGTATGCCTTTCCGCCACCGGAAACAGATACGGTATGATTGGTGGTTGCTGCAGGCTGGTAAAAGTACTTTTTAAGCTGACCGGCATTATCAATACGGGCAAGGCTGTCTAACTTCGCATTAGCCTGATCCTGGGATATCAGGCCCCTGTATGCGTCATACTGATATTGTAAATGTGGTGTAACAGGCGCTATCAACTGTACTGAGCTCCAGGAATTACCACCAACGTATTGAGGGAAAAGTTCCTCTGCCGTAGTTATAAACTGGCTGCTGTTCATTCTCTGAATATAGCTTAGGTCCGGAGTACCCTGAAAGCTGTAATATCCATCGTAATCAATTTTCAGATCATCGCCGGGGCTCCCTTTTTTTGTGGTAACTACAATTACACCGTTTGCTGCCTTGGCGCCCCAGATAGAGGCGGCGGTAGCATCTTTGAGTATGGTGATGTCCGCAACGTCCTGCATATTGATATTCTGGATAGAATTATCCGGTGCCTGAACACCGTCAACAACTACCAGGGGACCTCGTGTTGAATTAATAGAGGTGAGCCCCCTGATTAAAAAAGGGTTAGATCCTGCATCAGGAGCATTATTTACCGTTAAACCGGGTACTAAGCCATCAAGCCGCTGTAATATATTTGTACTGTTAGACCGGTCATACATCGCATGCAGGCCAGGTTTAGAAAAAGCGCCTGCACTTCGTTCCTGTGACAACGTCTGATAACCGGTAGAATAGGTAACCTTTACCTCCTGCAGATCATTAATAGCAAACTCAAGCTGAATGGTACCCAGATCTGCCGATGCATTCACTTCCCTGTTAGCATAACCCACGAAAGAGATTATTAACGTGTTATCAGTGGCAACTCCTGTCAGGCGAAACGATCCGTCTGAACCTGATAGTGTAGATTTGGTTCCACCCTTTATTTTGATCGTAGCTCCCTGTAGTGGCTGTTTCAGAGCATTCACCACAACGCCCTTCACATCTATGAGCGGTACGGCATCAGTGGTTTTAGTACTTGCTTGTATGGGATGGATCAGTATGGCTTTATTTTCCCTGTCAATGTTATAGGTCAGGTCATAGGGTGTAAGTATTTGATTAAGTGCAGCTTCCAGGGGTGTATTCTTAAAAGCCACATTTACTAATTTATCTTTTGCATCCGTAACTGACCATACAGAGCTATAGCCGGTTTGGGTCCGGATTTCCCTGAACACTTTTACCAGGGAAATATTTTTTTGGTTGAGTGTAATACTTTGTGCTTTAACGGACGCACTCACTTGCAGCAATAACAAGAGTAAAAGAACAGCAGATAGCTTTACATCCCTTAGAATATTAAGGGCATAGCGAAAACACTGCATAAAATCTGTTGCAGAAATTTTATACATTTACATGCTTTTAGATCATGAATTATAGGAAACATTCATCCCCGATTACGTCGGGAAAGATTTAAGAGTTTGAAAAGGGGTGTTCCTGCACTCCTTTTCCTTTTACAGAAAAGATCATTTAATTATTCTCATGCTGTTGTGTGTTTTTTGGTAATCGTGATTTTACTTACTTAGCAGCATTTTGGTTGAAATAAAAAACTTTCACTGTTCGGCCGTCAATTTTAAAGCGGACTTTTTTCGTCATTTCAAGAATGTGCAATACATTACTGATGCTGCTATAACGCGTGATGGTTGCCAGTACCGGAACTCCTTTTATCCCCTCATCCTGGTATTCAACTTTAACATCGTACCACAAACTGATCTTTTGCATAGCGCTTTCCATGGTTTCATCAAACATGAAATATCCATCTTTCCAGGCAATCATTTCTTCAGCGTCTACCTCATGAACTGCTAATTTCCCCCTATTAAATAAGACTTGCTGACCTGGTTTTATGCTCTTTATGTTATTGTTTGTTTCAATCTGAATGGCGCCTTCCAACAAGGTAGCAGCTACCTGGCCATCGCCGGTGCCGGTATTAACATTGAAATGAGTACCCAGATCACGGATCACACCAGCGGCAGTTTTAACGGTAAAAGGCGCATCTGTCCGATGTTCCACCTCAAAGTACGCTTCGCCATAAAGGAGCTCCACATCGCGGCTCCTGCGTCCGGGTTTTTCCGGAAAACGGATGGCGCTTGCTGTGTTCAGCCAGATCTTAGTACCATCACCCAGGTTTAGCTGGTAAACACCACCTTTCGGTGTCCGGAGTGTATCGTAGGTTATTGGCTCAGTATCAGTGATCGTGCCCTTATTATAAGTAAGCGATCCGTTGGCATTTTCCTGGATCACAACGTCTGTATTCGGAACAGTAATTTTTTGTAAGCCGGTGCCAAGCAGTATTTTTTTGCCATTCCCCATGGTGAGTTCAGCTTTATTTTCACCAGGCCTGATATCAGCGAGTGCAATCTTATTACTATCAGCAGATAGCTGCTTATTGGAGTTCAATAAAAAATAGGCGCCTGCAGACAAGACAATCAGGACGGATGCTGCGATTGAGATATATTTAAGCGGGAAACGGCTCTTCCTGGTCAGAATAGCATCCAGTATTTGCTCAGCCTCTTCCTCCGGAAGCTCCTGTTTGGACTCAAAATCATTCCAGATGTTGCTCAGGAGATCGTCTTTTTGTTCATCGCTAAGTTCCCTCAGGAAGCTGAACAATTCGGCTTCTTCCTGCGGGCTGCACTGGCGGTGGATATATTTTGACAGTAAAAATCTTATTCTATCTTCAGACATCTGTTTAAACTTATTTAGCACAGGTTTCCCGTGCGTATGTCTGTAAGACGATCAAAAGACCCAAACGTGCAAAAAAAGATCAGGATTTTTTTTCCCGGCTTTTAAAAGCGGGTAATTATAATGACGAGGGTTAAAAAGAGGTTGGATTTTAAGGAGTTCAGCGCATTTCTAAAGTGGCTTCTTATGGTTGGAACAGAAAGACTCAGTTTTTTAGCAATTTCAGCGTATTCAATCCCCTGAAGATGTCTTAGTTCATAAACCAACCGTTGTTGTTTGGGTAATTTTTGTAAGGAGTTTTCGTATTTTTCTTTAATTTCTGCAGCTTTGATATCCTCGAAAGGATCATAAGAAGCAGATTCTTTTGAGATCACACTCAGATGTGAAAGTACGGTAGATTCGCGTGAAGCCCGCTTCAGATGATCAAGCGCAGCATTCCTTGCCATACGGTAAATTAAGGCATTAAAGTTTTCAATTTCGCAGGCACGGCGACGCATTTTCCATATTTTAAAAAAAACGTCCTGTACAATGTCTTTTGAAATTTCTTTTGAGGAGGTGATCCCTAGAATAAAACCGTAGATCTTATTTTTATAGCTGTTAAAAAGTATGGCGAATGCCTGCTCATCGTCAAGTGTAAGCGCATTAAGTAATTCCCGCTCCCTTTCACATGTTAGCTTTTGCATCCTGATAGTATAAAGTACCCTGATATATTATTATAATTAATCACATTCTAAATAACTACTAAAACGGCAGTGATTGAGCCATAATTAGCTTATACATTTCGCTAAGCTTTAAAAAATATACGTAATTTATAAAAGAAGTCCAGATATTCAAAATAACTTCTTGATTTTGATTTACAGGATCTGTTTGCTCAGGAGGATACCAGCCCCCTGCTAAATTTCATATAAAAAAAACGCCGGAGGTATTACCCCCGGCATTTTCCGCCAATCATGTTTTCATATATCCATACAAGCGAAAACAAAATATTAGTCCTTCAACCCGAGATACGCTTTTACCGCGGCATAATCGGACCAGTTTACTGAAGCAGCTGATCTTCCCTCGGTATTGCCAGGCACGATCATGTACCGGAATTGTTGATACTTTTTACCATTGGCAGTGAAAGAGCTCAGGTCCGAATTAGAATACAACGAAATTCCCTGCGTGTAAGCCGAGAACTGTATGTAAAGACCTGATGGAGCATTATAAGGCAACGGATAAATGACAGGATCACTTGCATCTTCAGCATTGATGTACATTTTTACATCAGCGGTATTCACCAGCGCCGTGGTAAGTTTAGGCACATCGATATCAGCAAAGTAACCTACTGTATCAATACCGCCGCCTGCTGTATGTATAGTATCCGGCTTAAACGGCACATCCAGCCAATCTGAATAGATCACAGTGCCGGAGGCATTATCACCTTTGGGCCCTTCCGGGCCGGCCGGACCAACCGGACCTTGCGGCCC
>JBCNOR010000226.1:0-7769 GCA_039593785.1 Niabella sp.
CATTCGTAGATTTTTAATAATCGAATGTGACCACTGCTGATAAATCTTTAGGGGAGTTATCATGTAGGTTTTATCAAAATATTTTTTTAAAAGGTTTGCTGTCTTTGCAATTGTCTTAAGAACAGGACTGAAACCATCAATACTTTTACTAGTCAAAGGATGGCCAGCCAGGTGCCTGCGTCATACGATTATTTTTTTGCAGTTCATCCCAATCGATAGGCCAGAAATACATTTTCCTCGAAAATGTTGTTTGTAATAATGGTACCCGTATAGGCGTGTAAAAATCAGCAGCCCGGTCTTTCGTCATCATTACATTGTAACCGTATATCTGTTCTGCCTCTTCAACCGGCGCATCTTTCCAGCGTCTCAAGTCGTAGTAGCGCTGGTTTTCACCCAACAATTCAATCTGGCGCTCCCTTTTGATTTTCTTCCGTAACTCCTCCTTACTACCATAAACCGACATATCATGATCGGGCACTCCCGCGCGGATGCGCACCTGCGAAATAGCTTTTTTCATTTCCTGGATATTCCTGGATATGGCATGAGAACCACTACCATTCCAGGCTGGAATATTATAGTTACCACCCAATTCGTTCAATGCTTCTGCATACATCAGCAAAATATCTGCATAGCGAATGGTGATTTCTACCTTAGGAAAGATCTTGCCGCCGTTACTGGTAGCGTTGTCTTTGGGATTTACATATTTCATCATCCCGATACCGGTAGGTAACCAACGGTCCCCGTTGATCATGCCTTCGTTCTCACCCCGGTAATAAAATATTTGTTTATTGGTTACATCTGCGGTATTATTAATAGCGCTGGACATAGTCCATAGTGTGCCACTATATGCCACTGATGCATAAAAGCGGGGCTCCCGGTTGGCATACTCTTTCCATACATTGGCCATCAGGGGCTTAAAGCTGTTAACTTCACTGGCTTGTACAAACATATTAGCACCGTATTTTTGAAGAATGGCCTGCCGGTCAAAGGGGGCACCGTCATTCATCGCGTAGGCGTCGCATTGTTTCAATGTAATGCCATGACAATTATAACCGCCGCCCGTTTGTGGCATCTGGTGCCTGGCCAGCGCAATCACTCCAAAATCCTCTGCTGTCTGGTTTTCTCCGCGGGTAAAGATCATCTCGGGGTTTTCGCCCGCGTAAAGATCTCCGTTGAACAAAGCACGATAAGATTCAAAAGGATCTACATTGGCCCATCCCTCGGGGAAGTTCTTTTCTGAATACTCCGGATGATGTGGCGGAAAAATTGTCGGAGGATAATCGGTCGTACCTTTAAACTTAGGAGCCGCTATATACAATCGATAGTGATTCAGATCGATTACATCCTTAGCGGCGGCGGCGGCTTTAGCCCACTTTTCTTCGCTATACTGCTGGCTGATCAATATCCGGCCGGCATCATCTTTAAAATCTGCCATTTCCGTATTGCCGTTAGCCAAAGGACTGGCCGCATAAATCAGCGCTTTGGCGCGGGTAGCCAATGCCGCGCCACGGGTAGGACGGGCTATGTTACGGTTATCACGCTTTAAAGGAAGATCCTTCGCAGCAAGCACCATTTCCCCTGATATAAAATCAGCCACTTCATCGTATGAGCTGCGAGGGGTTGATAGTTGTTCATAAGGTGCATCATAATCTACTCCTTTATCAGGCATAATGGGCACCGGGCCATATTTGCGAAGTAACAACCAATACAGATAAGCCCTTATAAACCTGGCCTGGGCCTTGTAATCGGCTACTTCCGCCGCGGTAAAGGTTCCCGATTCAACCATGCTGTGCAGCATCACCGATGCCTGCCGGATACCATCGTAAGATTGCGCCCAGGATTGCCTCAGCCAGGTATAATCATATTCACCAAATTTAAACTGCCGGTATTGCAAACCATTGTTACCGCTGGACTCGTTGAAGAACATATCGTCCGAGTAGTTTGTTAAATTATAATTGCGGTGCCCAATTTCGAGATTATAGTTCAGCAATTTACTATAACAACTGGCCAGCCATTGCTCTGTATAATCTTTACTTTTGAAAATGCGCTCTTCGCTTTGCCGGTCGGCGAAGTAATGCTCTACATTCAGATACTTTTTACAGGAGCCCAGAACTGAGATCGCTGCTATCAGCAAAATACCTAAGGTTATTTGTTTTTTCGTCATGGCTTTTTATGTTACAGGTTTAAGGTTAAACCCATGGTGATTGTTTTTGACAGCGGATACTGCTGGCCGTTGGTACTGTTCATTTCGGGATCCCAGAGTTTGAATTTAGAGAAGGTTAGCAGGTTGGTACCCAGCAGGTACAAGCGCATGGTTTTGATACCCATTCTATTGGTAAAAATTTTAGGGAAGGTATAGCCCGCGTCTATCGTTTTCAGTCTCAAATAAGAGCTTTCCCGTAACCAATAGCTGGATGCACGATAGTTGTTAGGATTGCCATTATAGCTTAACCTTGGATATACCGCATCAGGATCTTCGTTTTCCCCGAGTATCCAGCGGTTGGACTCTACTAAATCAGTGAGGATATTTCCCCAATCGCCCTCGCTAAACGGATAAATTGTATATCCATTAATAAAGAAAGATGATTTACCTGCACCCTGGAACAAAACGCTGGCATCAAAACCTTTCCAGTTGGCCGATAGCCCAAAGCCATAAGTAAGGTTGGGATATCGGGTGGCGCCTATAGCAACTATATCATTATCATCAATAGCTCCATCACCATTGATGTCTTTATACTTAATATCACCGGGAGCTACTTTGGGTCCCCCGAAGTTTTGAACAGCGCTGTTGCGGATATCTTCGTAATCTTTGAAAAGTCCTAACGCAATAAGACCCTTGTTCTGATTCACTCTGAACCCGGCACGTTTTCTATAAGGATAGTTACTGAATTGCTCATCTGCTTCCAGTATTTCATTACGGCTATACACCATGGTTCCGCGAACGGTGAAGTTTACCTTATTGATTTGTTGGGAATATTTCAATTGCCCGTCAAAACCCTTACTTAAAGTAGAGCCCAGATTTGCGCGCGGCCTCGAACTGATACCCACACTTGCCGGTATAAAGTCCCTGGTCATGTAAATGCCGTCACGCTGTTCATGAAAATAATCAAGGGCGCCGCCAAACCTGTCGCCGAACAGGGAGAAATCGAGACCCAGGTTGTGTTTCGTAGCCACTTCCCATGTGATATCAGTGGATGCTATGCGGCTGTATAAAAGGCCGGTAAATGTATTATTGCTTTCTATATCGCCCCAGTTGTACCCTGTACCGCTGGTAAACTCAGCCAGGTAGGGAAAACGGATGGTTGTGTTACCGTCTCTCATAATATCGTTCCCTACTTTACCATAAGAGTAGCGGAACTTAAACATATCCATCCATTTCAGGTTGTCCTGCACAAACTGCTCTTCAGCCAGGTTCCAGGCGCCCGAAACTGCAGGAAAGAAACCAAACTGGTGACCTGTAGCAAAGTTCTCGGAGCCGTTGTACCCGAAGTTAAAATCAAACATATAACGCGACTGATAATTATAGGTGAAGCGGCCCGCAAGACGCTGGTTGCGACGCTCAATCCCCTGCATGATGTCCGCACCATAGCTACCTGTATTTACTTTTTTCTCCTGCGTATATTGCAATATTCCGCCCAGGTTATGGCTTTTGATGTTTTTGGTATAATGGAGCTCACCTTGTAAAGTTTCCCACCTTTCACTCGACGCGCTTGACTGTTGCACCATCAATTGCTCTGCAATGGTACGATTCAGGCGAAGCTCTCCCGAAGACAATCGCTGCCGCTCAGCCAGCCAGCCTTCCGGCCATTTCATACGGCGGATAAAATTATTATTGTTGTTATCATAGGCGAAACGGCCCACAAAGCGTAAACCAGGTATAATGAATTTTAAATTCTGCTCAAGGGTAACATTCGTCTGTACTTTATTTTCCCAGTTTTCAATATAGCCCTGTTGAGTGATCAATACCCATGGGTTTTGCTTATTACCTCCACCCCTTGAAGCCACCTGGCCGGTTGTATATTTGATAGGAAGCGAAATAGGGTTTTGGCCCATCAAAGAAGCCCAGATCTCGCTGTAATTACCACCCGGCAGGTTTTGCTTGCCCAGGGACCCGCTTACACCCATACGCACCAATGTAGTTTTGGTAAGGTTCATATCTACATTGGCCCTGTAGTTCCATCTTTTGTAGTTAGCATTGGTATTATAGCTTTTGAGGTTTTCGTCAGTTTCATACATACCTCCTTCGTTGATATAACTACCCGACACAAAATAACGTGCTAAGGCGCCGCCACCATCAAAATTGAGCGAGGCCCGCTGGGTGAATGCTCCCGGCCTCAGAAACATATTCATCCAGTTAATGTCGGGAAAAAGATCAGGGTCCAGTTGATCACGGATCAGGTGCAGGTCATCGGGGCTGTAAAAAGCTTCTTCACTACGATTGGTCAGCGCTTCATTGGCCAGGCTCGCATAAGTATACCCATCTACAAATTTGGGAGTAAATGTGCGGGTACTATAAGAGCCTTCATACTTGCCATTGATAGACACTTTATCAGCCTTCCCTTTCTTTGTAGTAATCAGCACCACGCCATTGGCGCCGCGCGAACCATAAATAGCGGTAGTGGACGCATCTTTTAAAACTGTGAATGTTTCTATATCTTCAATATTGATCTCGGTAAGCGATCTTTCAAAACCATCCACCATTACCAGCGCACTGGTACCGGCCCCAAAAGTGGAGATCCCCCTGATCCAGAATTCCGAGGCATTACTACCCGGCTGACCACTGCCCTGCATCGCTAACACACCAGCTACGTTTCCCGCCAGCGCATTGGTGATACTTGAAGTGGGCGTTTTCAGCGTAGTTAAATCAACACTGGTTATGGCACCTGTTACCGTTACTTTTTTCTGACTGCCCAGCGCAGTAACAACTATTTCGTCCATTGCTTTCTGATCAGCGGTCTTTAAGGTAACGTCTAAAACCAGCTGATCCTTGATCAGTACTTCGAGGGGATCATAACCTACCGATGTAAAAACCAGCCATTGATACTTATTGGCCCTGATGGTATATTCTCCTTTATCGTTGGTGGGAACGCCCAGCCCGGGCTGGTCCTTTACTGTAACGGTAACACCCACGAGCGGTTCTTTTTGCTCGTTGATAACCCTACCAGTAACCGTTACAGCAATCTGAGCTGTATCTTGCGCAAGACCGGATGACATCATGCCAACCATTGCTATCAGTATAAATATTATTTTTTTCATGAATTGGTAATCAGCAATTGCCTGAACACTTAGCACCGCAAGGCACTATGCCTGTTGTAATACAGCAATTAGTTTAAAAATGATATGGCCAGTTGAATTATTCTATGGTTATCGTACGTATGCGTTTATTATAGCGTTCCGCTATGTAAAAGATTTTCCGTACGGGGTCGTAATCAATACCCGTCGGTTCTCCAAAACGGGCTTCCAGCCTGGGATGACCGTCAATATAACCTCTTTTACCGCCATCCGGCGTTGGGCTTCCTTTACCCGCAAATGTGGTAACCATGCCATTAGGAGCCAGTATGCGTATGCTATGATTATTCTGGTCGCAGAAATAAAAGTCATATTCGTCTGCCAGTCCTTCATAATCAGAGTTTTTTACAAATACCCCCTGGTAGGCCCTGCTAATTCTGGCTGAAGTGCCTATGGCGTCCACATCTCCTGCATCACCACCTGCGAAAATAACAGCCGGCTCCAGCTCCTCCTTATCCCAGTTGTACATGCTTTTATAGATACGGCTTTGCACCATGATGTAGGCATAGTTGCCCGTTGGGTGAAAAAATATCAATGTACCGTTATTATTCCCCCCAATACGGAACAATTCTTTGGGAATTAATTCACCTGTAACCGGATCCGGTACTCCTTTTTTTACGGGTGTGCTATTGGTAACGGTGTAAAAAAGACCCCGGTCTACCGGATGCTGTGCTACGCCAAAAGCACCCACATCATAAATAATGGGGTGTACCCTGCGATAGTTTTCCGAGCGAAGCGAATAAGCTATAGCTACTTTATTGGGTGTGCTTCTGTTACCATTATCATCTACCAGGTATAAAGTGTCAGTATCACTACTTAAGGTAGTTGTCTGCATCTTATTAAAACTGGCCTGCCCATTAGTAATAAGCGTGGAAACCATCCGGGCATCCAGGTCTATTTTTCTTACTGCACGGTCAATTTCAGTTACAAAAACACTATTGCTACCTGGCTCATAAGTGACATAGCCCGAATAGGTAAAGCCGGCTATTTCAAAGGGCCCGTCTATAATACCGGAGTTATTGTTCTCATCTACATTCCCAACGAGGGTGCCTACATTTGTGCTTATTACATAATTAAAGTCATCTGCAAAAGTGTGCTCAACAGGTGTAGCGCCATCTATAACAACTTTCACTTTACCGGTTGCGGTTTGCCCCGGCACCCAGCAGTAGATCTGTGTACCGGTTGAACCGATTACCTTCAACTCCCGTTCACCGATAAATACGCGTATTTTGGAAACATCGTCACCAAAATTATCACCGCTAATATAGAGGCGGGTTCGGATAGCACCTTTTTTAGGCGAAAAATCGGAGAAAACAGTTGGCTTGCCCGGATCGTAGTTTCCTGTAATAATATCCTTGTCTTTACAGGAAGAGAACAAACCTATCCCTAAAAGGAACAGGGCGATAAAGCAAGCATTTTTTCGTACAAATTTCATACTGGCGTTGTCTTGTGTTTATTAAATACTAAATCGTTTTAGCAAAAAGTGGCAGGGATACGCCTGTTACTGTATCGTAACCGGTAGTATCATCAACTAACAGATTTCCATCTTAACTAATCGGGCAGACTGATATCATTTGTAACTAACAAGCGCAGTTTAGTATCATTTCTGTTCATCGGGGCAATTCGTCATCTTCTCTAAGCTGTAGTACAATATTTCATTCAGCAAACAATATATTAATTCTCTACAAGCAATAATTTATTGTTAAAACGAAGAAACTAAATACCCGGGAACTAAATTGTTCATTGTTTTGTCGAATTGTGCCACGAAGAATGGCGGATAGCCTCATCAGGGTAAAATACCGGCACCGAGATGCGTTGCGTAAGCAAAAATTCTTGCTTGCAAATTTGGCGCATCCTGAAAAGCCATCCTGTTTGATCCCGGGAAATCTATACGACCCCAATAATGTGTATATTTATAATACCATTATAAACGTTATCGCCATTGAGTCAAGCCATCTTCACATCAGCTATTGAACAAAGGCAAAAGGCCTATCGCTTTTTTGCTCCGCTGGTTGTATTGCTCATCGCCGTCAATATTGCCGCAGACTATTTATACACCCTCTTTCAGCAAACGGCTTTTTACCTGCCGGAGTCGGCGCTTTTCAGCAGCTACTGGTTCTTGTTCGTTCCCCTGGTATTGTTGCAACGCAGGTGGATGCGTACAGTTGAAAAACGGCACCTTCAATTATCCGTTTCATTTGGGGTGATGGTTTTACACCTGGTAACTTACCCGGCGCTGGTAGGCGTCTTGTCTGCGCTTTTTTACCATCACACGTTCGCCTATTGGCAAAGCTTTCAATTTGGGCTGTCGGCTTACCTGGTGCAATCGCTGATTATTTACGGCTATAACTTCGCGGCAGTAGCCTTACAAAAACAGACATCGACGCAACAGCCAGTCAAAGAAGTAAGGGAAACCGGTTCACCCATCGTTGTTGCTGCTTCCCTGCAAACCCTGCTGGTTAAGGATGGCGTCAATACCC
>JBCNOR010000227.1:0-7764 GCA_039593785.1 Niabella sp.
ACAAACCTAGCATAGCCCTTGCCAGTGTCTCCACTGGCTGGAATGCGAGGGTGAACTATATGTAATTTTGAAACCTGTTATTATTAATCCTGTCACAGGTTTACAGATTACTGGAGGCTGGTCACAACCAGGAGTTATTTACTGCAATGCATTTATTTTATTTAGCATAGCCCTTGCCAGTGTCCCCACTGGCTGGAATGCGAGGCTGAACTATATGTAATAGTAATTTTGAAACCTGTTTATTGTTAATCCTGTCACAGGTTTACAGATTACTGGAGGCTTGTCACACCCCGGGAGTTATTTACTGCAATGCATTTATTTTTTTGAATGCAAACTTCGGCGCAATACGCGACAGGTAGTACAGGAGCTTTACGGCGCCTACCTTAATTTCGCTTTTATCACGTTCCATACCTTTTATCATTTCTGATATTGCTTTTTCAGTGGAAATGCTGCTTTTAGGTGTATTGCCCTTATGCCAGGGCGTATCCACAACGGGAAACATTACTTCGGTTATTTTTATGGGCTTATTTTTCAGCTGGTGGCGCAACACCTGGGTAAAAGCATGTAGTGCCGACTTGGTGGCGTTATAAAACGGGTAGATACTCCTGGGAGTATAGATCAATCCGCTGGTTATGTTAAAAATGGCTGCATTATTATTTTTTATAAGTACCGGATATAGCAGTTTGATGAGACGGATGGGAGCCAAAAGGTTGGTTGCTATTTCACCGGATAACTTATGGCAGCTTTCGCTGTCAGCAATAAAATCAGTTCGGTTAACGATGGCAGCATTGTTGATCAATATGGCCAGATCGGGATGATGTGTTGTTATCCAGTTAGCTAATTTGTTTTGTTCCGCTTCAACAGAAATATCGCATTGAAAAATAATTACTCCCGGTAGCAGGTCTTGGGTAAGCCGGAGTTTGTCTAGGCTTCTTGAGCAAACGATCACTTTATTACCCAGTTGTAAAAATTTTTTTGCCATTTCCAGTCCTAAGCCAGAGCTGCCCCCGGTTATGAGGATCGTATTTTTTGTGAGTACCATAATATTGATATTAATGTACTCAAAAGTACCTGCGGTGAGGCCCGGGAAAATTGATCTATGTTAGTTTCCCGATTTTTTTCTGATCCTGCTCAGGGATTCCGGCTGTATACCGATATAGGAGGCAATAATATGAAGTTTGACTTTTTTATCCAGTCCCGGAAATTCTGACAGGAATATTTTATACCGGCTGGCAGCATCCAGCAGCAATAGCTCCCGTTCTCTTTTTTCTTTTGCAAAATATCCTTTTTCAAGCGCCTGGATTAAAAAGCGGTCCCAAAATGTATTGGACGCCCGAAGTTGTAACCAGCTTTGATAATTGACTTCAAGAATCTGGGAGTCTTCAAGTGCCTGTACATTAAACAATGAGGGGGTGCGATGTACCATAGCCGAATAGGCGCTCAGCACGGTATTTTTTAAAATAAATCCTTTGGTAAATTCATCGCCTTTTTCATTTACATAATAATACCTGAAAGAACCGCTTAATACAAAAGCAAATTTTCTGGGTATTTGTCCTTCTGAAATAAAGAGTTCATCTTTCTCCAAAGATTTGATATGGGATATGCGTAACAGATCCGCAGATTCTTTCTCAGGGAAGCCGGGCAGTATGGAATTGTTTTCTGTCATTGTTAGTGGTATCATATCAGGGATCAATACAACCCTGATGGAGGTCAACAAAGTTAGTAATTCCTGCAGGTGTACAACAACCAACTGCTGTAATCTGATTACTTTTGCGGCAATGGCAACACTTAGTTTCGATCTTCAATATAAAGACAGTTCATCTAACGCAAGGGCAGGCGAAATAACCACTGATCATGGGAAAATTCAAACACCCATTTTTATGCCCGTGGGTACCATTGGTAGTGTAAAGGCGGTTTCCCAGCAACAGTTAAAAACGGATGTACAGGCCCAGATCATTTTGGGGAATACTTATCACCTGTATTTGAGACCGGGAACAGAGGTATTGGAAAGAGCGGGTGGGTTGCACCGGTTTAATCACTGGGACCGGCCTATATTAACCGACAGTGGTGGTTACCAGGTTTTTTCCCTGGCAGGAACGCGTAAGATCAAAGAGGAGGGGGTTACCTTTCAATCGCATATAGATGGGAGTAAGCACCTGTTTACCCCCGAACGGGTGATGGATATACAACGCAGTATAGGAGGCGATATCATTATGGCTTTTGATGAGTGCCCGCCCGGGGGGAGCGAATATAGTTATGCGCACAAAAGTTTACAGTTAACGCACCGCTGGTTAGACCGGTGCCTGGCGCAGTTTAATGCAACCCCCGATAAATACGGTTATACGCAGAATCTCTTCCCGATTGTGCAGGGCGCTACCTTTAAAGATCTTCGTAAACAATCTTGTGAGTTTATTGCTTCCAAAGAAGCACCCGGAAATGCTATCGGCGGATTGAGTGTGGGTGAGCCGGAGCCGGTAATGTACGAGATATGTGACTGGTGCTGCCAGCATTTACCACAGGAAAAGCCGCGTTACCTGATGGGCGTTGGTACACCCTGGAATATACTGGAGTGTATAGGTATGGGGGTAGATATGTTCGATTGCGTAATGCCTACCCGCAACGGCCGCAATGCTATGTTATTTACTACTAACGGTGTCATCAATATAGATAATAAAAAATGGGAGTATGATTTTTCGCCGATTGATGAAGGCTTGCCCTGCGAAATGAGTACTTACTACAGTAAAGCTTATTTAAGACATTTATTTAAAGCGCAGGAAATACTGGCTTTAACTATTGCCAGTGTGCATAACCTGAGTTTCTACCTGTGGCTGGTAGGAGAGGCCCGCCAACATATTATTGCCGGCGATTATGCCAGCTGGAAGGATGAGATGGTGGTAAAATTGAAAACAAGACTGTAGGTTTATGTAATGTGCAGAATTTGGGCATCTGGATAGTAATGAAAAATAATAAACACTATATCATTACTATCGATGAACCCTGCAAAGAATCCTGGGATGAAATGAATCCCTCAGGCTGCGGTCGGTTTTGCAGTTTGTGTAATAAAACAGTGATTGATCTGCTTGATTTTACAGATAGTCAGTTACTCGAAATAGTTGAGAAGCATCCGGCTGGTTTTTGTGGGAGAATGAATGCCGCTCAAATCAATAAGCCACTTTTGCCAATGGTGAGGAAGCAGCAGGCTGATCTCACAGCCTTTAGAGGTATAGTTGCCAGTTTGTTGACTACCATCTCGCTATTGTCCGCGTCCAGATCTACCGCTCAGCTTCCAAAAAAAGAGGCTGTAGTCGCAGTGCCCCGGTCTGATAACAGGCAAGTAGCAGCAACATCTGCTGTTAAGGAGACCAGGCATAAGATTTTTGGAAATGTTATCGACACTTCCAATAATGGCCAAATAGGTATTGCGGGTAAAAGGGTAAGAATTGAAAATGATCCCGATCTGTTTGCTATTACAGACCGTTGGGGATATTATGAAATTGAAATGCCGGAAAGCTATAAAGGGCGAATTTTTAATATTGCTGTTGATTGTAACGAAGCCAGTTTTGGGGAGCCATTCCCTGTGAGATTTGGAACTTTGCCATTGAAGCATGATTTTTATTCCCGGAAGTTATCAAAAGTAGTAACAATGGGCTTGGTAGCCTACTACACCGTAAAGACAACACCCTGGTGGAAAAGAATCCTTAAAAGGCGCAGGTAAAACCGGCGCTATTTAGGTGTTGTAAAATATAATCGTAACGCTACAAAAAGGAATGCAATATTGGGCAACCATGCAGCCAGGAAAGGAGAGAAGTTGCCTTTTACGGCAAATACAGTAGAAAACTGGTCGGCAATAATAAAAACTGCTGCGATCAGGATACCCAAAGCCAGGTGCAGTCCACTACCACCCCTTGTTTTCCGGCAGGCAATCACAGCGCCTATGATGGTTAACAGCAATACGGTACAGGGTGTGGCAGATCGTTTATAGAGTTCCACCTTCAGGGTATTTAATCCTTCGGTGCCACGTAGCTGTTCTTTTTTTATAAAATCGATTAGCTGGGGAGTGGTCAGTTTATCTTTCTGGTACTCATCCCTTATCAGTTCTGAAGGAAGAATATTCAGCTTTACCTCTTTTTCAGCATGGAACCGCACCCGTTCCCCCAGGCTGTCCACAAAGCGCTCTACCACTTTATTGGCAATCCACCGCTTTTTTCTTTTGGTGGTGTCCCATTTAATGGATTCGGCCCGCAGGTTATAAATTACTTTCCCTTTTTTAACGCGTTCCATGAAAAAGGTACCGCTCATTTGCGTCTCGGGGTTGTAATTTTTTACCCCCATATATGATGAGCTGTCGATACGTTTATAAAAGCAATTGCTGCAACTGGTTTCCTGGCGGTTTTTAAGCGGGTTATGCTTATCCAGTTTTTGCTGCATAAAAGTGGTATAGAGCACATTAGCTTTGGGTATGAAGTAATAACGGCCTATAAACAGTACCACGGCAAGCAAAATACCTCCAATCAGGTAAGGTCTTAAAAAGCGGTTGAAAGTGGTGCCGCTGGCCAGTATGGCGATCACCTCACTACGCATCGCCATTTTACTGGTAAAAAAGATCACCGCAATAAATACAAACAGCGGAAATAGCAGGCTCCATATAAAAGGGATAAAACCTACGTAATACTGCTTAAAGATCTCCCAGTTACTCAACCCGGTTTTTACAAAATCGTCGGTTTTTTCACTACTGTCTACCGCCACGGCAATAACGGTAAATAATAACATACAGAATACAAATGTTACCAGCAGACGTTTTAATATGAACCAGTCAAGTATTTTCATTCAGCCGCCAAAAATAGATGAAATTTAAGACTTAATGTATGGTGTTATATATTTTAGGAATGATTTTGCAAGCCCTGGTATTTTAAGCCTGTAAACCGGCGGGCTTTTTATTATTTTATGATGCTGTGTAAGGCTTATCCCTATTGTTTTTCATGCTTTTAGGACCGCTGAAGCACAGCGCAAACGTTTCCGCAATTACATTGCTGTTAAATAGGTAATATAATTTGCTGAACCACTTGCCTTTATTTATCTTTAGCGCGAATGCTTACCCGAATAATCAAAGTACAAATTTTTTACGTGTTATGGAAATGCTGAAACAAAAGTTTAAAGCCCAGGCTGATAAGCTGGGCGACGAAATTAAAGCAATACTGAAGGAACATGGTGATACAGTAATTGGTCAAACAACACTGGCCCAGGTTTACCAGGGCATGCGCGGCATGACAGCGTTGATTACAGAAACATCGCTTTTGGATGCCCAGGACGGAATACGTTTTAGAAGGCACTCTATAGATGAACTACGCGATAAATTACCCAAAGCCAACGGCGGCAGCGAGCCATTGCCGGAAGGTCTTTTTTACCTGATGCTGGTAGGCGAAATTCCTACACAGGAAGAAGTGGAAAACCTGACTTCTATTTTACAGCGCCGCAGCCATGTGCCATCATATGTGTTTGAAACGATGAGCGCATTGCCCAAGGAGACCCATCCCATGACGATGTTTGTGGTAGGGGTGATGGCTTTACAGGGTGAGAGTACTTTTGCCAAGAAGTATGCCGAGGGTATGAATAAAAAAGAGTACTGGGCTGCCACTTTTGAAGACACCCTGGATCTGATTGCCCGTATACCGCATATTGCGGCTTACGTTTATCGCAGGAAATACAAGCAAGGTAAAGCCTTGCAGCCGGACGGTTTATTGGATTGGGCAGGGAACTTTGCACACATGCTGGGTTATGATGATGACCAGTTCAAAGAACTGATGCGTTTATATATGGTGATACATGCCGACCATGAAGGCGGTAATGTATCGGCCCATACCACTCACCTGGTAGGTTCTGCGTTGAGCGACCCTTACCTAAGCTATGCAGCAGGTATGAACGGCCTAGCCGGTCCACTACATGGCCTGGCCAACCAGGAAGTGATCAAGTGGATATTTGAGATGCAGGAGGAGTTGAAAACCAAAGAACCAACGGCTGAGCAGATAAAGGAGTATGTAGAGAAAACATTGGCAGAAGGTAAGGTGGTTCCGGGCTACGGGCACGCCGTGTTGCGTAAAACAGACCCGCGTTTTACCGCTCAAATGGATTTTGGTAAAAAACACATGCCGGATGATCCGTTGGTGAACACGGTTTGGAGAATATATGAAACTGTACCGCCAATTTTGCAGTCTTTAGGCAAAGTAAAAAACCCATGGCCTAATGTAGACGCACATAGCGGCGCCCTGCTGGTACACTATGGCATGGTGGAATATGAATATTATACGGTATTATTTGCAGTAAGCCGCGCGCTGGGAGTGCTTTCCAGCCTTTGCTGGGATCGAGCATTAAGCATGCCTTTAGAGCGTCCTAAATCCGTGACAACCGCAGCTGTAAAGCGCTGGCTGAATAAAGAAGTACAAAACCTGGGTGATTAAACCGCTTTTTACTAGTGATTTACAGGTAAATTATTAATTGTTTAGCAGTCAGTGCTTTTTGGTACGATTTTTTAGGTACCTTAAATAAATAAATTATTTGTTTGAAAACTTTTAAAAGTTAAATTATGAAAAATAAAGACAAGATTTTACTGGGTATCTTAGGTGCAGCAGCAGCAGGTGTAGCCATTGGTCTATTGTTTTATACCGAAGAGGGTAAAAAAGCCAGGAAAAAAATCAAGAACACCACCAGCGACTGGGCGGATTCCCTGGGAAGTTTAATAGAGTCAGGAAAAGAAAATCTGTCTGACCTTTCTCACAAAGCGAAAGATCGCTTTAAAAAAGTAAAAAGTAAAGCGCAGGATGCCTATTCCGGTGCTTCTGAAGAATATTCGAGCTAATTCTGTTTTTAGCTTTTAATGGGGTTGCCCGTAGGTTTTTCATAATAGTAATTATTGTGAACAATTTCGCAGGCAACCTTTTTTATTTAACTACATAAACTAAATCTATGTTCGACATAAAAGATAAGGTAGAGGATATAGTGGATAACGTAGAAGATATTGCCAAAACCTATTACCGTTTATCTGTAGTAAAGGTTGCCGATAAGGGAAGTAAGCTCGGGGCCTCTCTTATGGTTACGCTTTTGCTGTTTGCGTTATTATTTTTTGCCCTCTTCTTTGCCTGTTTTGGACTAAGCTGGTGGGTAGGCGTAAAGCTGAACAACCATGTGTTAGGCTTTTTTATCGTATCGGGAGGCTTGTTTGTGATACTGCTCCTGATCGTATTGCTTAGAAAGAAGGTCATTAACCTCATTAGAAATATCATCATAAATAAGATTTATGGCTAAACCTCAAATAGATAATTACGAAGACTTAATGGAGGAAAAGGAACGGTTAAAAGCACGTTTAAAAGCCAGTAAGGCCAGCATTAAGCAATCTTTAGGAGACATAAAAGAAGAGCTTAATCCCTTCTCCCATATAAAGAAAACAGCGCAGGAAGCGTTCAGCACCAGCACCACTAATCCCCTGGTGAAATTTGGTATAAAGCGTGCCAGCGAATTCCTGATAGGTAAAGTGCTATTGAAGAAAGCGGGTTGGCTTCCCAAGCTGGTGGTACCTTTTTTAGTAAGGGAGGTGGCTACCCGGCTTATAGGCAGCAAGGCCGATCAAAAAATAGCCACCGCCCTCCGAAGTACTGCCCATAAGCTCAGGGAAGTGGAGATTCCGGATCTTTCCGGGGAGAAAACTGCATCCATTTAACAGAGTCCTGTAAATGAACTTTGATAAATGCTTGCCGATGCCGGGGTGACGCC
>JBCNOR010000228.1:0-7762 GCA_039593785.1 Niabella sp.
GTACCGATCAGGCAGACCAGGCAGTTCATCTACTTTTTGTGCAACTTCATGAAGAAGATCGTAAGCGTTTTTGGGAGAACGCTCATATATGTATTCATAAATGGTCAGCAATGCATTTAGAGCAGATTTTGCCCAAACAATTTCCATAACACTACTTCTTTAGTGCCTGTATCTTCTTTTTCACCTGATCCTGGGAATAAAACTCACCTCCGGCTATTTCGTTTTCTGCATCATCAATGTCTTTGTTATATTGGTCTATATCCACTATTTCATCCTCCAAAAGCGTATAAATTGCTTTAACCTTCTTATCTCCGGCCTCGTCTATATATTTATGAAGGCTTTCCCGGATCAAACTTGTATCAATATTTAAAGCCATGATCACTTATTTGTATCAAATTTATGAAATAAATGAAACTTAGCGTTCTATCATAAAACCAGCACTTTGTTATCGCAACATTATTTTCAAGTCCCGGCGCCGCGCATAAACCATTAATAATACGAAAATGATTAAAGACCAATGATTGAAGAACGAGGTTTCACAATTACCATTGTAAACAGATCCTGAGTTTTCTTTCCAGTGCCAGGGGAATAATTTGTGGGTTACCGGAAGCTGCCATCCCAGGTATTTATTGAGAATCGATGGCAGCAAATCTATTACATCGGGCAAAACACAGCCGGCAAAAGCAGCTGAAACGATGGGCCTGTAAGGCTTTCGAACCACTAAAGCGCCGGCGACCATAATACCAAAGCCAATAATCACATCCCATTTTGAGGACAGGGGGTAACAGTGAGGCAGATAATCCAAAACCCCATGAAAAAAGACGGCTGATAACAAAGCAATAGCTGCAACGATCATCGTCAACCGGGAATTACCAGGTTGAATAACGCTGGTGTCAGTTACCATGGCTGCCACTCCAATAGCTGACACTGTATGAAACAGGACATTCATGTTATATCTTCTGTAGCAGTACAGTTGCATAGGCCACCAGGCCTTCTTCCCTGCCCACAAAACCCATATGTTCTGTAGTAGTGGCTTTTACGGATACATCTTCGGTTAACACCTCGCAAATACCGGCAATGGTCTCCTGCATTTGGGGAACAAAAGGCTTTATTTTAGGCTCCTGCAGGGTAAGCGTTGAATCGATATTAACCACTTTATACCCCCTTTCCTGTATTAGCTTCATACAATGCTTCAGCAATATCTTGCTGTCAATATCGCGATACCTTTCATCATTATTGGGGAAATGAACGCCAATATCACCCAGGCTTAAGGCTCCCAGCAATGCATCGCAGATCGCGTGCAGCAATACATCGGCATCGCTATGCCCCAGTGCTCCTTTTGTATGGGGGATTAAAATACCGCCGATCCAAAGATCACGTCCCTCTACCATTTGGTGAAAATCGATGCCGCTGCCTATTCTAAAGCTCATAATTGTTTATTTACTTATAAGGTAATAATATATCTGTATCTATTCCCGCGAATATAACTAACTCCCTTCATTTGTCTATTTTTGCAGCTATGAACATAGCCGCACTTTACGAAATCTATTTACAATATCCGAGCATACAAACAGATACCAGGAAATTAAAGACAGGAGATATTTTCTTTGCTTTGAAAGGACCGAATTTCAACGGCAACCTGTTTGCCAAACAGGCGCTGGATGCAGGGGCAGCTTATGCAGTTATTGATGAACCGGAGTTTGAGATACCCGGAAAGACCATTTTAGTGGAGGATGTGCTGACGGCTTTGCAGCAACTGGCCCATCACCATCGCCGCCAGTTCAATATTCCATTTATTGCTATTACGGGCAGCAATGGTAAAACCACTACCAAAGAGCTGATACATGCAGTGCTTAGCGCAAAATATAAAGTATATACTACTGAAGGCAATCTCAATAACCATATAGGCATTCCGCTCACCTTGCTTAAAGTAAAGAGCGATGCTGAAATAGCAGTAGTGGAAATGGGCGCCAACCACCTGCACGAAATAGAAGGCTATTGCCGGGTAGCAGAACCTACACACGGGCTGATCACCAATTGCGGCAAGGCCCATCTAGAAGGATTTGGCAGTCTGGAGGGCGTTAGAAAGGGAAAGGGGGAATTATTTGACTATCTCGGTACCCGGGAAGATGCCATGGCCTTTATTATGAAGGATTATGATTACCTGCAGGATATGAGCAAGGGTATTACCCGTATTGTTACCTATGGAACGCATGATGCCATGATCACCGGAAAGGCTGAAACCAAAGGTGAGTTACTGGCCGTTGACGTAACTGTTAACGGAACAGACTTTCATATAGCTACACAGCTCGTGGGCGATTATAATTTACCGAATGTATTGGCAGCTGTTGCACTTGGTCACGAATTCGGTGTTCCGGCCGATCAGATAAAACAAGCCATAGAAAATTATAAACCTAGCAACAGCCGGTCACAGCTGGTGGAAGCAGGCAGCAATAAAATTATATTAGATGCCTACAATGCCAATCCCAGCAGCATGAAGCTGGCGGTTGAAAACCTGGCTGGCATCCAGTCCGATAAAAAAATATTAATGATCGGCGCCATGGCCGAAATGGGTGATGAAACCGCTATTGAACATGAAACGCTGATTAACCAGATTAAAAAAAATACCTGGCACCAGGTGGTATTGGTAGGCAAACCTTTTCTTCCTTACAGTGAAGACTTCGTTTACTTTGACAATTCTGCCGATGCTGCCCACTGGGCTCAGCAGCAGCATTTTGAAAATGCCTATATATTGATAAAAGGAAGCAGGAGCTCCCAGATGGAAAAAATATTAACGGCAATCACTCAATAAATTTGTTATGGACAACAATAAGAAAGCCAGGAGAGGTTATTTAGGCACTGTGTTGGGTTGCTATTGCCCGCGTTGCCGGGAGGGAAAATTATTTGAAAAACCACTCACCTTGAAACTGAGCGGTTTTATGAAAATGAACAAGACTTGTCCGGTTTGCGGCCAGCCAACAGAAATTGAAGTGGGCTTTTTCTATGGCACCAGCTATGTTAGTTATATGCTTGCCGTAGCGCTTAGTGTAGCCAGTGCCGTTGCCTGGTGGGTGCTGATTGGATTTTCCTTGCAGGACAACCGCTTTGTTTACTGGATCATTTTCAACGCTATACTCCTGGTGGTTTTGCAACCCTGGCTGATGCGTTTTACGCGCAGCCTCTGGCTCTCCTGGTTTGTAAAGTATGATCCGAATTGGCGAACCCGTGGTCCTATGGATGTTTCTGAAAGGATTAATGAAGACCAGGGTAATAACTGGTAGCAGTTGTTTTTTAAAAATATAAAAATGCGAATACTATAACCATCGCGGTCAGTATTCGCATTCTCATTTACATTGCTTTTTGTATGCGTTCCAATAAGGCCTTTGTTTTAAGTATGCCTTCGCTCTCCGATAAAGCGCTTCCTTCATATTCTATCCCTACATAGCCTTTAAAACCTGAGTCTTTTACGATCTTGAGCATCTTATCGTAGTCGGTTTCTGTACAGTTGCCCTTATCATCAAAATTATAGCTCTTGGCGCTAACCCCTTTAGCAAAAGGCATGAGTTCTTTCGTCCCCTTATACCGGTCATATTCTTCCGCACATTTATTTCCATCGCGCTTTATACAGAAATTACCAAAATCGGGCAGCGTACCCACATTGGGCTTATTTACTTTTTTCATGACGCCACTTAACCAGCTTCCATCAGAAGAATATCCGCCATGATTTTCCACGATCACATTTATTTTCTCTTTAGCGGCGTAGTCGCCCAACTTAGCTAATCCTTCTGCGGCTGCATCCGATACTTCCGAAGCCGTACCCCTTCCGGCGGCGTTAACTCTTATTGTAGCGCAACCTAAATATTTTGCGGCATTTACCCATTTATAATGATTCTCTACCGCCTTTGCCCTTGCATTAGCATCAGTATTTCCCAGGTCGCCCTCACCGTCGCACATAATCAGGTGATTTTTCACACCGTTATCTTTACATCGCTTCAGCAATTCATTCAGGTACTCTGTATTTTCTGCCTTGTCTTTAAAAAAGACATTTACGTATTCAACCACACTTATTCCAAATTCTTTTTTGGTGATAGCGGGAAAATCAAGATTGTCTATTTCCTTCGCAAATAGCTTTTTGTGTAAGGACCATTGAGCGAGGGATATTTCAAAAAAAGACTTTTTTGCGGAGATGAGCTCCTTACCCCATGCAGGCAGTACAGCGCAACCTGCCATTACTGCCGAAGCGTTTCTGAGAAAAACTTTTCTATTCATATGGATATTTTATACTTAAAAAATGTATCCGGTTTTAAAATGAGTACACCCCATGCCCGCCTTCCGCGACTCATATAGCTTATTACAAGATTTATTGTACCCAAAGCAAAGCATCCGGAGATCCCGAAAGATAAACTATTTGATTTATTTGATAATAAGTATCCATCCTTTATTCTTTTCAACCGGTATTAAATCATCCGGACTGAAAGTTTTAGCCTCCTGGAAATTATTGATTGCTGGGGCAGTGATGGTGGCTTTTGCCGGATCGATACCCAGTTTACTCCAGTCAACTTTTAACTTAACCTTTTCATCGCCGGTTGCCCAGCTTGCCAGCGATACCAATGCTGCACCGTTCTTTTTATATACAGTAGCCAATACCTGCTGATGGCTGGTTTTCACAGGACAGTCTGCCACCCAGTAGCCGATCATTTCGGTACCTTCCATTCCAAAGTCATCCCAGATTTTCCAGATAGGCCGTGGATCGGCATTATCGCTCCAGGGAATACGGTTGGTCATACCATATACCATACCCCTCCAAGGGTTGCCGCCATCTTGCAGCATCTCTCCCATCAGGCCAAAGGGAATTCCACTCACTTCGGTCAGGAAGAATGCAGGATCATTTTTTTCATAGTCAAAATATTCTCCAAACCAAAGCCTGTTGATATAGGGGAAATGTTCCATATACAAATTGGCACTATTATTAAACCCATCACTTTTATTGAATTGATTGGCTGAATGCAGATCTATGATACCCGGCGCTCCATGCTGCGTCAGTATTCTTTTTATACGCTTCATGGTAATGCGGTCAAATGCTACATCATCCAGGTAAATACCATCTATTCCAGCATTTTTCACCAGCCAGTTCATCCCCTCTACATAATAATTATGCCAACGGCTCATACCACTGTTTACAATGGCCGCATCCTTTATTTCAGGCACAAACCAGGCGGCAATATAATCTTTACCTACCTGCTCCTGTAACCAGCTAAATCCACCGCCCGGGCCCGGAGAATAGATTTCATGTCCCAGGCTACGCAAAGCAAATGTTTCATAAGCTTTATTGGACAGCTCGCGTACCGTATTATATATTTTCACTTTTAAACCAAGAGCGTGGGCGCTGTCTATATAAGCTTTCATCTTTTTCCATTCTATAAAAGGGTAATTGATGTATGGGTTAATAGCATTGGCATGATGAATGTTTACCAGGGATGCACCTTTACTTTTGATGCTGTTCAGATCTTCATATTTATGGTAGAAACGGTTCTTCCATTGAAAGTCGGTGTTAATCGTATGAAAAGGAGTGATCAGCAGATTGAAGTTGTAATAAAGCGTATCGCCGGCTTTCATAGTACGGGCGCCGTTATAAGCATTGACCAGCACGGAGCTTCCCTTCCTGAAAATATCGATTCCCCCCTGCGTAGCATTTCCCCAGGACTGTGGCAGCAACAACGGCTTTTGTAAATAGAAATTGGTATTCAGTGGACGTACATAATGCTCGTCTCTTAATGAAAACTGCAGACCTGCATTAACATTACCGATCCAACCCCCGTCCTGGTTTTTATGCGCTACATCCCATTTCCATAAAATAGAATCGGGTCTTTGCCCACCCTTGTTACCCAAACCCATAAAATAATCTGCCATGGCCGGATTCACAGGAATATGGAAGGTGATATCCTTAAAAGAAAGATCAGCGAGCGCAACCAACTGTACCGTATAAGCCAGGAAACCGTCAAACTCAAGCGTTGCATTCACCTGCATGCGCAATTGTTGCGAGGTATTCACCGCCTCCCATTTTACAGTGCCGGCCTCCTTTTGTAAAAACCGAACGCCTTCACTTTTCCATTGTACGGCTTTCCCGTTACTTTCAATATGATGAAAATGGATGGGCTCGGCCAGGATATTATTAGGTACCGTTCCTATGGAAGTCATCTCCGGTTTAAAAAAAGTTTGTATCTGGGCAGGAAAGCCATCTTTATTAACCTGTATCCTTCTACCCAAAAAAGATATGGTGGTATCGGTAACCTGCAACGGTGTGTAAGGCGCTATTACTGTATTTTCCTGGGCCAGGGTTGAATTCAACCACTTAAGCCGGGTCTGCTTTTCAGGATCAGCAGCTGCATCTTTTACCGTTTTATTGCCAACTACAAGGGTTAGTTGAATAACCTGGTTCCCGCTTTGATCGGTTTTTACTGTTGCTGTACCGGTATACACACCCGGCACGGTCTGTGACGGCACATCAATACCACACCACAATGACTGTATTGTTCCTTTTGGAACGTCTACGCGTTTCAGCAATACATTGCCTTTATAGTCGATACCATTGGTATTGATACAGGAAATATATTTAGCAGGGATAACCTGTTTATTTTTTGATTTGAGATCTGAAAATTCAATATGTACATTCTCCAGGTCGTTTAGCGCAAACACGCCCAGTTGATACGTAAAAAATTCGCCCCTTGCTGCTGTATCTTTAAAATGCGAAGTCACTCCCCTCTGCACCCAGCGATAAGGCAGGTAATCCCTCATCTGAACAGGGTGCATTCTATCTTCCGGGAAAACAATAAATTTTTTATTGGCGGATGCATTGATCAATTGCTTTGTTTCCTTGCCGGTAGCTATCATACCCATTGGGTAAAGGGTATTGAAAGCATTAACCGATTCGTAGGTTGTGGTTGTCGCTTCTGCAAATGCATTTTTTAAAAGCGTTTGCTTCAACCAGTCAGCGCTTGCAGTCTCCACCTGTTTTAGATAAACACCTTTGGGATAATTAGAGCGTCCCTCATTCCGGTAGGGCATATAATATACAAAGTAATTACCCGCGCCTGCGGCAGGTTCAAATAGTATATCGGCATGTTCGTTATCCGCCGTAATTATCTTTATATTATCAATGGGTTGAGTTCCTTTCTCAGGCACTATAATAACCCGCTTTTGCGCTACATCATCGTCATGTCTCCGCCAGGGAATAATGACATGCGCCACCCGCTCGTTTCTCCTGTATTGTTCACCCGACAGCTTCACGACAAACCGGTGGCTACCTAAAGAATCGGCGTTCCATGTATTATTACCACTTATATATTTCAGGCTTTGCCCGATAGCTGTTTGACAAATGAAAAACAGGGCTGCAAACAAATAACGCATCTTACAAATTTTGAACAGAAAGGTAATTGTTTATGAAAATCTGTTAATCATTTTATAAAGAAAAAATTGCGCATACGATTGCTCAGATAATCAAAAAGATTCGCTATTTTAGTTTAGCAAACATTATTATCAAACCTCAAAATCGTTTTATGGAAACAACAAATATTGAACTGAATCAGGAAGAGTTACTGGTAACAAGATTAGATGAAACAACCGGCACTGCAGGCGCTTATGATGGCGATGGAGACGGTGATGGCGATGGTGGCGCTGGCGGTGGTGATGGTGCCGATGGAGACGGTGGCGCTGACGGCGATCGTGGTGCTGACGGTGATGGCGGCGCCCACGGTGGTGGTGG
>JBCNOR010000229.1:0-7752 GCA_039593785.1 Niabella sp.
CACCAAGTGCCTACACCCGGAGCTCGTTAACTATTTCTGCTTAATCGTTATTATATTTTTATTGGTCTGGTAGCTGAAACTCACGGCAGAAGTTAGTTTAAACGCTTCCAGTACCTCTTCCAAACCTTCGCTGGCGAAGGTTCCGTTGAACTTTGTATGTTTTAGTTGATTGCCTTCAATGATTATTTTCACATCATACCACCGCTCTAGTTGCTGTGCAATTGCCTGAAGTTCCATATGATCAAATGCCAGCTTATTCTTAACCCACAGCGTTTCCATAGCTGCCGAATCTGCCAGTGATTTTTTTATATGAGTAATAAGAATTTCCGGGGAGGTTGTGACATTATTTTCATTTTTGTCGTGACTGTGCGCAGCTGACTCCTTTTGGATAATGATCTTTTCATCCGGCTTCAACTGAATCTTCTTATCGGAAGCCTCTTTTAACTCAATTTCCACAGCTCCCCTAATCAGGGAAGTTTGTGCACTAGTTTCGTCGGCATAAGAACGGACGTTAAATGCTGTGCCCAGCACTTTTACGTCCATAGTTGAGGTATGAACGATAAAAGGCACCGAAGGATTCTTTACTACATCAAAAAAAGCCTCACCCTCCAGGTACACTTCTCTTATCTTTTCACCGAAAGCCTTTCCATAGGTGATTTTGGTATCGGCATTTAACCAAACCTGAGTGCCATCAGGTAATACCAGGTTAGACTTGGATCCTCTTTTGGTGTAAAAAATATTGTTCTCTCCTTTCTGCTGATCTTTGTTCTGCCACCTGGAAAAAGTCAGGGCGCCGACCAAAAGTACGGCAATCACAGACGCTGCCACCAGCAGTCTTTTTAATGTAAATATGGGTTTTGGCGTATCAAACATCACCAGTTCCGAGTCTGCCACCTGTATTTTGGACTCCAGTGATAACCATCTTTTCTCAAGGTATGCTTCGATATCTTCATCTGCTGGTTTCACCGAGGTGGTAATGTCTCCTAATATACCGGCGAGTTTACTGAAATGCTCATTACCGGCTACAAGTTGCGCAAGTTCCTGCTGCTCTAGAAGTGTAATTTCTCCCGATTCCTTTTTTGCCAACAGTTCTATAAATCTTGCTCTGCTCATTGGTAAAATAACACCTATATTCAATAAGACAATCGTAATTGGGCAAAACCCTATGTTGATTGCCGACTTTTTTAAAAAAATAAAGGTATTACTCTAAAAATAAGGTACAAAAAAGAACATTAATTGCCGGAACGCTTTTTCAAAGCGGGATGAGAAGCCATTTCGGGTAGTATCTCTTCAATACTTTCAATGATGCGGCTGTAGGCCAGCGTCATATGTGCCTCAACTGTTTTTATAGAAATAGATAACAGTTCGGCCACTTCCTTATACTTCAAATCCTCTTCTTTAACAAGCCTGAAGATCTGTCTGGATCTTAGGGGAAGCGCATTGATAGCAGCTTCAATCTGTTTAACATTTTCCTTTTGAACTGTAATAAATTCGGGTGTCTGTACATTTACCTGCTCCAATTGTTCTTCCTCTAAGATAATATCCTGTCTACTTCTTCGTTTCAGATAATTAAGCGCAGTATGTTTGGTGGCGGTATATAAGTAGTAGGAGAAATTCTGAATCGTGTGCAAAGTTTTCCGGTTGGCCCAGATCTTTAACCATACATCTTCAACTGCTTCTTCCGATAAATGAATATCACGAAGCAATGAGTTAGCATAAGACTGTAAACCAGGCAAATAACATTTATAAAGTTCTTTGAATGCCCGTTGATCGTCATGCTCCGCGACAGAGAAAATTAATTGAGCTATATGTTTTTTTGATACTTCCAGCAGATCGTTTTTAAAAAATAAAAGTAGTCTATTTCAAAGAAGGAGAAAAAAATAACTCTGTGTAATATATAATTACCCTGATTTAACCAGAATTTTGGAATGTCACAGGTGAGATGAAACAGACCCGACCAGAAAATGCACCATCTATAATGCTTTATCTATCTTCCTGCGCTTATCGTGAATTACTCACGGATTAGTTTCATTTAGATTTAGTCCCAATCAGATACTGCACGAGGGAGACGATTGTTATTTTCTTTCATTTCGTGTATGGAATTGCCACTTTTACTAAGTGTTTACTCTGCAATAGTATAGCATCACTTAAGACCAGGAGGACTTCTACCCCACTCCTGCGCATTCCACAGCAGGATTCGGTTATAGTAAGTATTCTCATTGAGCCAGGCGAGGCAGCTTTCGAAGAGATCGTATAGATGTTTATTAGTATTGCGGGGGGGAAGCCTGGAAGTTCCGTGCCTATTGAAATACGGTGAATCCGCTAAAGTCAGCTTACACCTACCACCCTAATATTAAAAAAGGGAAGATCAGACTTTTAGCCAGCGCCACCTTACCCGGGGACAACACGCAGTAATAAGGCTAACTATAAAGATGTCGCGGAAATAAAGTCACACATGACTTACCACCAAACCGATTAATCCTTACAGCTAAATTATAGAGACATCTCTGTCCAGTAACATTAGATCTTCCGGACAAATGGTGCGCAAAGATATTGGCAACAAACACTAATCAGTTTAGCGCAGCATTCATGAGCAAAGTGACTGATAGAAAATTCATTTTCTTTTAATGGCCTGGTGTGGCTTAAATGAAGAACAAGCGATACATAATGACTCAATTTCTACTAATCAATGATTTTTATGCTTCCTGATAAAGATTTAATTATTGACTGAAGTATCGGGTTCATGATTAGAGTAAAGTTAGGAAAATAACATAATGATCGATTCAACTATTTAAATATCCGATCGGACTATAGATCCGAAATTTCCCGTCTCATATTTGTATCCTAAAGCGAGGAATAAAAGTGAGTACAGAAAAAGTGATGGAGGATTTATTTCCTATAATGGATATCGAACACGATTGTATCATTAGTAAGCGCGGCGATATCTCAGTGGTATTTAAAGTTACGCTGCCAGAGATATTTACACAATCGGATGCCAATTATGAAGCCATCCACCAGGGTTTTATCAAAGCTATTAAGATACTGCCGGCAGGTACCGTTTTTCATAAACAGGATTACTTTATAGCATCGAAGTACCAGCCCGATTTCGAAACCCTGGAAAAAGGGCTTCTTTCCAGGAGCAGTGATCTTTATTTTAATGAGCGGCCTTATTTAAAGCATGACAGCTTTATTATCCTGACGAAGATTGCTGAGGATCGTAAAGCAGCCAGCTCTGTGTTGTCAACCTTACTGCAACCGACATTGGTACCAAAATCCACCTTGGAACCTTTAGCCTTATCCTCATTCGAAGATAGCTGCGGCCAGTTTGCCAGGATACTTGGTGACACGGGAATGAAGTTGGAGCGGCTTTGCGAAAAAGATCTTTGCAGTTATAAAGATGCATCTGGACTGATTGAAAGGTATTGTACTTTATCGGAAGACAGGAAGGAGCGAATTCTGTACGATATGGAACTACAGGATAGCTTCAAAATCGGCAATAAAAACTGCCGGTTATTCACTCTATCTGACATCACCGATCTTCCATCTTTATGTGGATCCAGGATCAATTATGATAAGTATAGCACGGACCGGACAAAGTTTTCTATTGGGTTTGCTTCTCCACTTGGATTGCTTCTCCCCTGTAGTCATATTTATAACCAGTACATCATTATCGGAGACACTCCCAAAACCATCAAAAAGCTGGAGAGTAAAAGACTACGGCTACAATCACTGGCGGCCTATTCCCGGGAAAATGCAATTGCTAAAGAGGCTGTGAGTGATTTTCTTAACGAGTACGTAAGTGAACAGCGTTTGCCCGTTAAGGCACATTTTAATGTATTGGTATGGTCTGAGCACCCGGAAGAGCTGAAGGAGATCAAAAACCTGGTCACATCTGCCATGGCACAGATGGATGCGTCCACGAAGTTAGAGACAGCAGGAGCAGCCCAGATCTGGTGGGCAGGCATTCCGGGTAATGCTGCCGATATACCGCAGAATGAAACTTTCGACACGTTTGCGGAACAGGCTTGTTGCTTTTTGAATTTAGAAACCAATTACGAGAGCTCTATTAGTCCGGTTGGAATCAGATTGGGTGACCGGTTGACCGGCAGGCCGGTGGATGTGGATATTTCGGATGAGCCAGTGAAAAAAGGTATAACAAATAATCGCAATAAATTCATATTGGCCCCATCCGGCGGAGGCAAAAGTTTCTTTTGCAACCATTTTCTTCGAAGCTACTATGAACAAGGAAGTCATATCGTACTCGTAGATGTTGGACATAGCTATAAAGGCCTTTGCGACCTGGTTGGAGGATACTATTTTACCTATTCAGAAACAGACCCTATTCGTTTTAATCCTTTCTATATCGGAGAAGGTGACAGCTTCGATATTGAGAAAAAAGAGAGTATTAAAACATTACTATTAGCACTCTGGAAAAAAGATGATGAGCACTTTTCCCGAAGCGAGTATGTAGCCCTTTCCAACGCACTTCAGGGATATTTTGAGAGCCTGAAAAAAAATAAAGCGATCTTTCCCTGCTTCAATACATTCTACGAATACATCCAAACTGATTTTGTAGAAATAGTCAGGAAGGATAAAGTAAAAGAACGCCATTTCGATTTAGATAATTTTCTATTTGTACTCAGACCTTATTATAAAGGCGGCGAATTTGATTTTTTGTTAAATGCAGACAAAAATTTAGAGCTACTACAACAACGTTTTATTGTCTTTGAACTGGACAATATTAAAGACAGCATTTTGTTCCCAGTCGTAACCCTGATCATCATGGAGGTATTTATTTCGAAGATGCGCAAGCTTAAAGGCATCCGTAAGATCATATTGATCGAAGAGGCCTGGAAAGCGCTGATGAAAGATGGATTTGCTGAGTACATTAAATACCTGTTTAAAACGGTTCGAAAATTCTTTGGAGAAGCCGTTGTCGTCACCCAGGATATAGAAGACCTAATCTCCTCTCCCATCGTTAAGCAAACCATTATTAATAATAGCGATTTTAAAATCCTGCTGGACCAGAGTAAATATCAGAATCGGTTTGATCAAATTCAAGACTTACTGGGACTAGATGGGAAGAATAAACAATTGGCATTATCTCTAAATAAATCAAACGATCCGAACCTCAAGTATAAGGAGGTACTGATTATCCCCTTATCGAAGGTTTATCGTGTCGAGGTAAGTACAGAAGAGTACCTGGCTTACACAACAGAAGAAAGAGAAAAAGTGATGGTGCAGGAGTATGCAAAGAAGCACGGCAATATGGAGCTGGGCATTAAGCGCCTGGCCCAGGAAATGAAAACCAAAAAATAGCAGTAATGATTAAGGTATGGAACTGTTTATTACTAATTGTATTGTTGGCTTGCAGTACAACAAAAGATGAGGTCGAAGGCATTTTTATAAGGCCCATCAACCATGAATACTCACTGGGAGATGATACGCTGTTCATTAAAGCCATCAACAAAAGGACCTATCAAATCGAGAAGCGGAGCAAATTTCAGAGAACAGTTAAGGTACGTGGTAAGATGCCACCAGTGGAGTTTCAAAAGCGAAGTTGGACAGGGTTTTATGATGGGGAACACAAGCTGATCATGGAAACCAACCAGGGGAAGGTCATTATTTTCTCAGATGACAAAGAGCTTATTACGATGGGTAGCCTGGAATATAAACGGGCGCAGGTAAAGGACTGATTATATCACCTATAAAATGTGGAGGATTGAAGTATGAAAAAAATATTGATGTTGGGACTATTGGTAGCAGCGATGAGTATTGCACCCACGCAGCGCAGTCATGCCATAGTATGGGAGGTGGTGCGGCAGGCACTGGTGAAGGTTATTAAAGCGATGGACCTTTCCGTCCAAAGGCTGCAAAATAAAACTGTATTGCTTCAGAATGCGCAAAAGACACTGGAGAATACTTTATCAAAGTTGAAGCTGGATGAGATATCCGACTGGACCAAGCGCAACAAAGAGCAGTATCAAAAGTATTATGAGGAGCTAGCGAAGGTGAAGGGATACATCAATAATTACCAGCGGGTAAAATCCTTAATGGAAAAGCAGGTACGTATTGTCTCTGAATATAAAAGAGCATTAGACCTATTTAAGAAGGATGCACATTTTTCTGAAAAAGAAATCAGCTACATGACTAAGGTATATGGCGGTATGCTCAGTGAAAGCGTCCAGGTGCTGGATCGGCTTTTGAGTATTATTAGAGATCGGGACCTTACGATGACTGATGGCAAACGCCTGGAATTCATTTCCAATGCTGCAGACCGTATGGACGCTGTGCTATCTGACCTGCGGCTATTTAACCAACAAAACATAAAGCTGACGCTTCAGAGAGCAAGTGATCATCAGGAAGTTAACGTATTAAAACGAATATATGGTGTGGAGTAAAGGTGTGAAAATGATCGTGTTGGTAATTGTATTTGGATGGCCTCTAGCTGGATATAGCCAGGGAGTGGTTGGATTTTTTACCCAAAAGCAAACACAGACGCAGTACCTGGCTCAGCAAATCGCTGCGCTCAAATTGTATGCGGGTTATTTGAAGCAAGGTTATAAAATAGTAGACGGCGGGCTCAATACTATCGGCGACGTCAAAGCTGGTCATTTAAAATTGGATGAGCAATTTTTTGAGGGGCTTACTACTATCCATCAAAAAGTTCGTTCCAGGGCAATTGATGTTCTTCAATTGTATAGCAATATAGAAAAAGCCATAGCTAAGGATCGCAGGTTTCTGCGCAGAAGTACAGCCCTGGAAAGCTTTGAAAAGGAGTTTGCCGAAAAAGTTTACAAAGGAACAGAAACTGTTTTAAAAAAGTTTTATGATGAGTTGAATCAATTACTGGACGGCAGCTTTAAGATGACAGATGATGAGCGCTTGATAAGAGTAGAGGGCATCTACACTGCGATGAATGAAAACTATCAATTCTTAAAACGCTTTAGCCAGGATATCCAGAAGATGGAAATTCAAAAGCAACAGGAATCGAAGGATGTGAAGATATTGAAGCGATTATATCCTTAGTATAATTTAAAATGAGTGAGCATGAAAAAGTGGAGTGTGATTTTATTTTTATTGTTGGCTATTCAGATCAGCACGTCGGCGCAGGCAACCGAGCTGGCACAGCTGGCCCTGAATATTGAGAAACTCAACCAGTTCAGGAAAATTCTTTCTGATATGAAATCCGGCTATGAGATATTGGTTAAAGGATACGGAACAGTAAAGAATATAGCAGAAGGTAACTTTAAATTACATGAAGCTTTCCTGGATGGACTCATGGAGGTCAGTCCTGCAGTTCGTAGGTATAAACGAGTTGGGGACATCATTAATTACGAATTAAAGATCATCAAAGAATATAAAGCGGCATTCAATAAGTTCAGATCCAGTGAGCGGTTTTCCGCAAAAGAACTGGATTATTTATCAGGTGTCTATGGTAAGCTGACTTCGGAGAGCCTGGCGAACCTGGATGATTTGGCGGTAGTTATTACATCCGGTAAGCTACGCATGTCTGATGAAGAGCGTTTAAAAGCTATCGATGCCATCTATGAAGACATAGCTGATAAATATCATTTCTTAAAAGTATTTAATAAACATGCGGAAATCTTAAGGATACAGCGGAGTAAGGAAGGTGCAGAGGTAAAGGTTTTACAAAGTTTATATAAATAAAGGGCTATGAAATTGAGGTTCGGAGCTGCGATAATTTTCGCGGTAGTGGGGATATTATTGCCGGTTATTAGTCAGGCTCAG
>JBCNOR010000023.1:0-18240 GCA_039593785.1 Niabella sp.
CCTGCAGCAGCGCCAGCACCAGCGAGGTGAATTCATGACCCATCGGCAGGCCGGGGCCAGCTTCACGATCTCTTTTACATTGGTAAAACGTATCTGCCGCGCCGATTGCACATTCTCCGTTTGCTGTATCAAAATACCATTGGGATCATGCAACAATGCGCCTTTGAAAAACAAAAGCGCACAGTATTCTTTAAAAATATGGATCAATACAACGTTGCTATTCTGGTATACATAGCAAGGACAGCCCCATTTCAATTCCTCCATCAGACCGCAATCCAGGACGATCGTCCGTAATTGTTCCGTTTCTTTCTGCCACTGACCGGCTTTATCAAAATAGAAATCAACCTTTGGATTCATGTGCTAACAATTTTAATGATGATCATTATGAGAGCTGTTGATCTACCATGATCAACAGGCGCACACAGATCAAGCCTTAAAGTTAGCGTAAATAACTTTTCGTTCCGCAGGCCGGAAATACCAGGATGTCGCAGTGAGCACCAACAGCAGGCCAGGCCCGAACAGCTCTTTAGCACCATTGCCTACCGACAAATGCGAAAAGATAGCGCCCAACATGGCAAAGAAAAAGCCTGCATAAGCCCATTCCTTCAATACCGGGAACTTAGGCATAAGCACGGTGATCACACCGAGTATCTTCAAAATACCAAGTATAGTGAGGAAGTAAACGGGGTAGCCCAGATGAGTTATCGCGGCTACTTCTTCCGGCACTTTAAGCAACTGTACCATGCCCGTGGCGGTCATGCCTAAAGAGAGCCACAGCGTAGCGATCCAGTAGATGATCTTATTTCTTTTTGTCGTTGTCATAAGGTGTTATTTTAGTTTGCTCACAATTTTTTCCAATTCGTTATGCGCCCAGTTGACGCCTTGTTTGAACGGTAGTTTCAGGTTTTCATCACGCAGCGCATTCGAGCGGTATATCACATGCATCGTGAGCTTGCTGGTATCGTCGGTAAGTTTTTCAAACTGCAGGAATTCCAGCGTTACACCGAAAGGTGCATTTTCCATTTCAAACGTACGGACGATCTTATCATTCGGTACAAATTCGTGGATGGTACCATTAGCGGCAAACACTACATTGCCGTTGCCATCTTTCGTTTCAAGACGATAGCCGCCATACTTCTGGTTTTCCATTTTCTGCACTTTGGTACCCATCCATTGTTCGAGCAGCTCAGGCTCTGAGTAGGCTTTGAACAATAGCTCCAGCGGGAGGTCAAACTCCCTGGTAATGGTTAGATCCTGTTGGCCATCTTCGGCGTTGACTTTTGTTTTAAGTTCCATGACTGTTTTTATTTTTTAGTTTTATATGCTTTCATTACTGCTTCCAGTTTGTTGAACCTGTCGTCCCACATTTTGCGGAAGGGTTCTATGAAATCGGCTATGGCTTTCATTTTTTTGGGGTTTAAGTGATAATAAATTTCTCTTCCCGTTAGTTCCTGTTTCAAGAGTTCGCACTCGGTGAGTATCTGTATGTGCTTGGATATCGTTTGTCGTGATGAGTTGAATTCTTCGGCGATGGCGCCGGGTGTCATGGCTTGTACGGCCACCAGTGTAAGGATGGCCCTTCGGGTAGGGTCGGCTATGGCCTGAAATACATCTCTTCTGAGTTCCATTTTCGCAGCTATTTGACTGCAAATATATATGCAGTTACTTAACTGCGTAAATTTTTTAGAAAAATTTTGGATTTATGAGGGCGTGTCCCCGGTATGGGGTGGGGCAAATGCTTTGCCTGCGGCTCAATACAGCGGTTGTACCCCAGTAAAATAAAAAAGGCCCCATACCGGGGCCGGGCTATCCGCTGCTACTCCTCAGCAGCTGCGTTCCTTGCTGCTTGCGGGGTATTCGCTACTATCCCTCACGCGGAGGGAACATGTTTAAAACTGATACACATAGCCAATCGATGCAAACACACCGACACGCAACTTAGACACCGTAATGGTTTCCGGCTTTTCCAGGTAAGCTTGCGACAGATCTATAGCGGAGCTCAGGCGGTCCACATAACCGAGAATGCCGCCAAAGTCAAGGGCAAACATATGCTTCTTGCCATACGAAAACCCGCCACCAAACAATACCCTGGGCTTTATTTTGTTGGAAAGAGAAACACCTGCGCCAATGCTGCCATGTATGCCAAACTTATCGCTGTTCTTGAACTTTGTACCAAAGCGCAGCAGCGCCGCTACGCCCACTTCTGCTTTGGTGAGGTCTTCTTCTTTAAAACTATAGCTGGCCGTAGAATCATTGATCATTGTCTTGATCGTAGAATAAGCTTTATCGTGCAGATTGCTGCCATAGAACGAAAGGCCGACAACAGTGTATGGCTTTATATTTTGCGGGAAGACAATCTGTGTATAATAGCTTTGAAGGTTATACTTTTCATCTCTCGGCGTTATGGAGAGATTCACTTTAGAGCGCTCTCCGTTCAACTGGATAGGCAGGGAAGTATAAGTATTGCTGGCGTTGTTCTCGATAAAAACCAGTTGCGACAGCAGTTCATATGTTTTATCTGCAGAGACTGATGCTTGCAATTCAGATAAAGCCGTTAACGATTTATCGTAAGCCTTCTTGATCAGGTCATCTGCTTTTGCCAGGGCAGAATCCTTTGCAATGATCTCTTTATTTTTATCATCACTTGAAAACGCTTCGTATGATTTCTTTTTTGTGCTCAGGTCTGCCGTTAATGCAGAGATGCTATCCCTAACGTTTTCAACTGCCTGAAGTGCCTGGGTGAAATTAAAAGTGGTAGCAGGATTCGTTACCTTAAGCGCATACAACTTTAGCTTGTATACCTCCAGCTTCAGGCTGTCGATGCGGGCCACTATCTGATCGATCGATAATTTGGCCCGTGATAAATTGCCATCTTCCTTAGTCATCCGTTCTTCAATTTCTTTCTTTTTTATAGGTTTAACATCACCTGGCGTAGCGTACTTCATATATTCCATATATGCTGCCAATCTATCGATATCAAGCGCGCCATCCGCTACCTGAGTTTGTGCAACCGATGTAGCGAAAGGCCCGATGCCGGTAATGATCTTGGAGAACATATCTAAGTCTACCTTCCCGAAAGTAGGTGTTTGTTGCGGTGTGCTCAAGACCGTATCTGCCGAAGTGAGCGACACCTTAAATAAGTTCTGGTTGATGTTGTCGATCTTGATCTGATAGAATTCACCCGGCTTAATATTTTCAACAGCCAGGGTAGGGAGGGGTTTGCTTGCAAAGTCGATAATGATGGTCTTTGATACAGCAGCTTGCACCTTTGGTACAGTATCTTGCGCCTTTACTATCGTACCAAGCATAAGGCAGGTACATAACAGGAAATACTTTTTGCTCATTGGTTTAGGGTTTTAGGTTGGTGTGTTTATAGAGAGATAACTTGTTGGTTGGCTCAAAAGTAGTAGCTACTACTGCGTGGCTTATACGTAAAAACACCTGATTATTTTAACAGGTGTTTTTGCGGGGGAGGGAGACGTTATGTTGGATGTAACAAAAGAATAAAAATCTCTTTTTATCTCGGTAAGCTGTGTTTCCTATTCTCAACAGATACTGTTCAGCGTACTTTACATTAGTTAAGCTTCGTTTTCGTAATAAATTTTATAATACTTACGACCATTTTCATCAATTCCTTGCTCTATAAGTTCTCTGTCTCCATGTATATAGATGTGGAAGTTTTTATCAAGTTTAAGTACGTTTTTAAAAAGCCTTATTTGCTTTTTTACTGCTTGCTCTGAAATTACGAAATTATCTAATAATTCAACTTCATTTTCTTGCCTATATATTTGGTCAAACTGTCTAAAAGATTTTATAATATTTGGGTGATAAAAAACCTCCTCTTCAAACTCTTCCTTGTCGAATTGGTCATGAGTTTTAAAATAATCAACAGAACGATTCAGTAGATCAATTTTGTCAGTTTTACTAATTTCAAATTCTTCGTCCAATTGCTTGGTAACAAAGTGCTTTGCTATCCCTAAAAATTGACTTGTTTGGTGAAAATCATTCTTTATGGGCAACACATTTAAAAAGTCGTCCTTCCAATACTTAGCTTCGTTTCCCTTATTGGTATTATCAACTATTGATAGTACATAACCATTTTGCTTTTCAGTATTAAAAATTAAGCATCCTTTATCTAGTTTATTAATATTTATACCTTGCCTGCCCTCAATATTGAACCCATCATTTACTTGTTCAATTTCTAAAAAAATATCCTTATTTTCTGATTTAAACAAACCAACAGCGTCAAATTCTTCCCCATTCAGATTGCATTTTGAGAAATGGACAACATAAAATTCACCACCATGTATTTTGGAGTGAAGGCTCTGATTATATAGATGCTTAGCAAGGTTTTCAGACTGTTTTTGCAGTGATTTAGGGTTTTCGAGAATTGCCGATACGCACACATAAACTTCATTTAATGATAAGTCAATGTCGTGATGAAAATGGTAGTACTCATCTGATTTAAATGATGAGAGGAAGTATTGAGATAACGAACTTTCTAAATCGTTGCCTATAAAAGATTGCCTTTTCGATAGGTAAATTGGCTCACCGTTTATTTTATTTCCTACCTTATGAATAAAAATTTTTTTTATCATCCTCTCTTTGTTATAATAAAGTAAAATTCAAGAATTGATGTAACAAGCTGGATTATAGAAAAAATGATCATACCTATATCTAGTGCAAAAATTTTCAGAAAACATGCACCTATCACATTTTTGTAAATAGGCAATAAAAAATTTAAGACCAAAAGAAATCCTAAAAGAAAAATCAAAAACCCACATCCGATAACCAATTGGTCATATATAGTAAACGGCTTCTTGTAGAGTTTTAACGTCGTCTCCTCACTTTTTGCTTCTTCAATTTCTGAATTTCCATTTGTAATTATTATAGCAAATATTGAAGCTGTAAAACCAAGTAAAATTCCTAATACATTTACTGAATTACTTATATAGCTATTAATGTCGTCTGTAGTGAGCTTTAAATTACCATAACAAACACTAATACCAATCAGTGCTGAAATAACCAAGCTAAATATTAGCTTGGTTCGCTTAACATATAGGAATTCCCATACTAGTAGAATATATTGAAGCATTTAAAAGGAGTTTGCTATTTTTTTAATTTCTCTTAATAGATCTAACGTCACTGCTTCGCCTGTATCATCATCCAGCTTGGCTGGAATAAAATCCACTTGACCCATAAAGCTAGTATCTATAAAAGTTTCATTTCCCTCTTCGTCTTGCCCATAAACACGTATTTTGTTTATACTTTTATTCTTTTTTCCTGAGAACGAATTGTACATATCTACAGCAAAGTCTTTAATGTCTTCTTTCCTTTCTGCCTTAACTTTTAATAGTATGTCCTTTTGAATTGACACTGTTCTATTGCTAAATTTCAAAAAATCACTGCCAAGGATTTGCTTATCAACATGAATTTCAGCAATTTTAGTTCTTTCAAGCTTGTCTAATTCAGTTAAAAAGCTATTTCTTGCTATCATTTGATGTACAATTGAAAATCTAGAATTAATACTCTTATTCGCAGCATATTCTCTTGAGAATTTGTTTAAATAGTTTATAAGATTTTGAATACTAATGCCTGTGTGATTGTACTCAAGAAATAAGTAAACTTCGTTATTAGATTGGTCAATTTTAATAACAAAATGAGTTTTTTCGATATCACCCTCAGATTTCTCTTTAGGGTTTTTCCTCTCACCACCCGTTTGCTTATTGATCAAATTCGGTCTAAACTCATTCCTTGCACTTTTAAAGTATCCTAAACAGAAATTACTATCAATTGTGAAGGAATCAAGAAAACAAAATTTATCATTTTTCAAATCATAAAACCGTTTCTTTTTAGAAAGTTTGGATGTATACTCTAAAGCTTCCTTAACTTCATAAAAGGGCATCTCAATAATATCTTCTTGATTTGGTGATCTCCACACTCTCTTTATTAGAGTATAGAATTGAATTTTAGTATCTTTTGTTTTCATTCCTTCGGTAATTTATTGTTGCTTCTAACTATTTCGATGGTCGTACTCCATTACTTCTTTCCGTAAATTTAGTTGACCGTGTTTTATAGATTACCCGTAAAAACACCTGATTTTTTTAACAGGTAGTTTTACGGGGTTGGGGTTGAATTTTGGAAGGCTCTCGCAAAAAAAGTACCTTCACCATACCAATAAACCAGTTTACATTGAGGAATCCTAAGTGGCATAGGGATGAGATTATTCTTGCCCTTGATCTTTATTTTGATCATAATAGAGGTAGTATCGACGCTCGTAATCCTAAAGTTATGGCGCTATCAGAGGTACTAAATAAGCTACCCTTATTTACCGTAAAACCTGATGAAGAAAGATTCAGAAACGCCAATGGTGTAAGTCTTAAACTGTCCAACTTTTTAGCGATAGATCCTAAGCATAAGGGCGAAGGAATGAAGGCCTATAGCAAATTGGATAAGGCCGTATTTGAAGAGTTCGCAAATGATCAGCCACGGCTTAAAGATGTTGCCCGACAAATAAAGCAAATACTAGCCAACGAAGCATTGCTACAGCAAATTAGCCGAATAGAAGATGATGAAAATACTTTTAATGACTCGGTACCGGAAGGAAATTTGATTTATAGATACCATAAATACAGAGAACGCAACTCAAAAATAGTAGCTACGAAAAAGGATACAGTTTTAGCCGCCACAGGCAAATTAGCTTGTGAAGTATGTGACTTCGATTTTTTCAAAACCTATGGCTCATTAGGGAAGAGCTTTATCGAATGCCATCACATCAAACCTTTAGCTACTTACGAAGCAGCAACTAAAACTAAAATAGAAGATCTAGCTCTGGTATGCAGTAATTGTCATCGCATGCTGCATAAAGATTTAAGTCTAGGCTTGAAGGGCCTAAAAATGCTTATCCAACAATAATATCACTTCCCCATCAACCTTTCCAGCCGCTCCATCATTTCATCCTTTTCTTTGAGCATACGCTCATACAAAGCAATCTTCTCTTCGTGCAGCTGAACAAGTTTGTCAATAGGATGGAAGTTCATTGTTCCATGATTAAATGAATTAGGGAAAGCATTATCACCGAACGTATTCGCAATAATATTCACTGCCTGCTCTTCATCAAAATTCTTAAACGCTTCCACCGGTATGCTCAGCACAGCTGATATCTGTTCCAGCAGCGGCATATCGATGAGCTCTCTTTGTTCCAGCAACGATACTTTCTTTTGATTCCAATCGTCGCCCAATTCATAAGCCAGTGCCTCCTGCTTCATACCCAGCATCTCGCGAAAGCGTTTTACATTGCGACCTTCATGTATATTGTTTGCCATAAAAATATTCTTGTATTACCAACGACAAATTTAATTTTTATACTGCTAATTACCATAACACTCATCAACAATTCCCTGCACCATTACCTCGGCCGTTGCTTATCGCCCCAATCCGACATGGCATCCAGCACTTTCTTTAACGACCGGCCTTTGGCGCTAAGTTTATATTCTACTCTGGGCGGCACCTCAGGGTAGGCTATACGATCTATCAGCCCGTCCTGTTCCAGTTCCTTGAGCTGTGCTATCAGCATTCGTTCTGATATACCTGTCAACTTTTTCCGGAGCTCATTATAACGCAGCTTTTCTTCTGCCAGCAGAAACCCCAGGATACTTGCCTTCCATCTGCCACCCATTACCGACAAGATATAGGCCATACCGCATTCCCTGTTCAGGCGGTCTTCATTAATAGCATTCGTTGAGGTCTGTTTGCGCATACACTTACTTTTTTGTGAGTACCACACAATTTTGTATGTTCTTTCACAGCAGCAAAGAACAGGATAATTTTGCACAAACAATAAGAAAAAAATGGAAAAATTATCGGGCTTTATCCACTGGGGAAGCTATGCTTACTACGTTTATATCTTTGGTTATGCCTCACTATTCAAAGTATTTCAAAAGCAGTCGATGATGGAGGGCATGCTGAGCATGGGCTTTAATAAAACCTGGACGCTCGCCATCGGTATAGCAGAGCTGCTGGGCACTATAGCTGTGGTGGCCGGACTTTTCTATCCGCGCCTGAAGATCATCGGTATACTTTTTTTAATGCCCTTCGCTATCGGCGCCTTCACGGCACATATGGCGCATAAGGAATATCATCACTTCTACAACTCGCTCCTGGTATGCATCTTCACGGTGGTATTGTTATGGACAGACAAACATTTTAAGATCGTGATCAGCGAATAAGACAGAAGGCGGAATGTATAAGCTATCCCGCCGATCTTTTGTTCAGCAACGCTTCCAATGTTTTCAGCTTCGACTTCCAGAAACTATCGAAGTAGTTGATCCAGTCCTGCAGCTCCTGAAAGCCTTCTTGTTTCAGCATGCAATAGCGCTCCCGCCCGATGTTTTGAATAGTAATAAAGCCAGCGCTACTCAATATCTTGATATGTTTCGATACAGCAGGGCGGCTCATGTCAAAGTTTTCGGCCAGCGCGTTTATGGTCAGACTGTCTTCTGAAAGCAGTTGCAATATCTGCCGCCGGCTGGGGTCCGCTATCACCTGGAAGGCGTCTAATGTAGGTGTGGCCATACTATACCAGTTTTAAGTGATGCAAAATTTTCAGCAGGCGCTTCACGATCTTGATCCATCCGCGGTTCATAATGAAGTACGACATCAGGTTCTTAATGCCTTTGAAGCCTTTGTGCTCGAGGGTTAGCACGGTTCCCTTATCGGTCTGTTGCAATGTCCAGACCACTACGGAGTCGAGCGAGCCGCCTTTCCAGGAATAAGAAAGTTTTTCGAAAGGCTGTGCTACCAGCACTTCACAATACACATTGCCATCGAAGTTGAACTTCGGTATGGGCTTGGTTTTGAACTGAAATTTTTGTCCGACTACAGGTTGAAAATCATGAGGCGTCATCAGCCATTGAGCCATCAGCTCTGGCTGTGTAAGGTACTCCCACACCAGCTTTGGCGCATGCGGAAAGGTAAATTGATGCTTAATATCTCTTTGCATAATAGGTAACTTGAAAGTTACGCAAATATACGTGTAACTTTCAAGTTACCTAATTTTTTAAAGATTTTTTTGCTAAAAGTTTGGGCGTGCCCCCAAGCTTCGCTAAAGCTACGCAAGGGGTCGGGCTATCGCTTTTACTCCTCGCTCCTGCGTCGCTGCGGGGTAATCACTCTATCCCTCACGCAACTCCTTCTCTTTAAAGGCCGGGGGAACGATAAGATAAGCCGGACTTCTACAACATCATAATCCCAGTTCCGATACAATAAACGCTTTTACTCCCTCATCGCCGGTGAGCGACAGCCATGCTTCGCTTTGATCGCCGCTAACAGATAAGGTAAAGGTGAAAAAATCACAACATGCTCTTTCCGTCTTTATAAATTCCGCAAGCTCATCCACTACTTTATCTGTTCCCGGAAACTTAAATGCAAAGCCATTGTCCAGCTCTTTCTTTTCTATTATCTGTTGTTTCAAACTGGCTATTACGGTTTCTTTTCGTTGCCGCAATTGGGGAGTGGTGAGCTTGCAGGCCATTTCTTTTGATCTGTTCTTTGCTGTACAGGTCTCACTGCAACCATTTTCTTTCTTCATCGCCTTTGCTGTTTTTGCTGATGATATTGTTTTACTGTTCTGGCCATAGCTGAATAGGGTCAGCATAGAAAACACCACAGTTATTGGTAATTTAAATCGGTTATTGATCATAGTACTGTGGCTTGTTTGTATTTTTACAAAAGTAAACTGTGGAGTATAGTCTATGGTCTGTTAACGTTCCAAAAAATTTTAGTTATGTTGATAGGTGCATTATCCAGGGCATCGGGGCTATCGAAGGACACGATAAGGTTCTACGAAAAACACGGCCTGATTGCGGTTGGCAAAAAGGAAAGAAGATTTAATAACTACAAAGAATATACTGAAGAGACCCTGCAAAGGCTGCAATCCATAAAGCGGTTAAAGGGTTTCGGATTTACCTTGAATGAGGTATCGGAGCTATTGGATATGCTGGATGCGGAAGAAGCTACCTGCAAAAACGTTTCTGGTAAAATTGACGAAAAGGTAGTGCTGATCAATCAAAAGATTGACGCGCTTAAGGCCGTTCGCCAACAGCTATTGCAAGGCAAGAAAAACTGCCAGGATGAAACCGGCGCTTTGAAAACACCAGATGAAATTTGCCCGGTGTTGGTATAGCCCCTTAGAAGTAAGTGCACTTCGGCAAGCTCAGCGACCAGAGTGCGCTTCGACAGGCTCAGCGACGGGGGGCGCGTGAGGGATAGTAGTGGATAGCCCGGAATGAAGCGCAGCGGAATGAGGACTAGGAACGGATAGCCCGACCCCTGGCCTGCTGCATCATCATGGGTTAAGAACAGTAAGCTTTTATACGAAAGCTGTAAAGCAGCAGGGCAGGGGGCACGCCCAAATTATAATAACTATATCGCTACGCTTTACGGGAAGACATAAAATTGCGGATCAGCTCCAGCACCTCATCAAAATTTGTTTCCAATGCCATGTGCCCGCCATCAAGAATGTGTACCTGCGCATCGGGCAGATCCCTTTTGTAATAAGGCGCTTCGGCCACATCGAAATATACATCGTGCTTGCCCCAGATGATGAGGGCAGGGGGCTGGTGGGTCCGAAAGTATTGCTGAAACACAGGGAACATTTCCAGGTTACTTTTAAAATCGCAGTTCAATTCATACTGCATCTCTAAATTGCCGGGCCTGCTCATGCGCTCCCAGTCGAGTATCCAGGCTTCGGGACTTATCTTTGTCTGTAATTCTTCTGATAGTCCGGCGTAATACTGTTCCTTTGTACCTTCTGCGCTTAAAAAGGCATAGACTTTCTTTTTCTTTTCTTCGGTAGGGTGCGCCCAATAGTCCAGCATTTCGCTCCATTGCGGCTCTACGATATAGGTATTACCATTTTGCACAATGATGCGATCAATTTTTTCAGGATGATCCACACATATCCGAAGTCCGATAGGACAACCATAATCGTTAAGGTAAATGGTGTAGGTTTTTAAACCAATGGCTTCGGTAAACTTGTTGATGTATGCTGCTATATTTTTGAAGGTGTATTCAAAGCTGTCCTTATCCGGGAACGCGCTGAAGCCAAAGCCCGGATAATCGGGCGCTACCAGGTGATATTCGTCCGACAGTGCAGTCATCAGGTTTTTGAACATCACCGATGATGTTGGAAAGCCATGCAGCAACAGCAACGACGGATGTTTGGGATCGCCGGCTTCACGGTAAAAGATGTCTACACCATCTACGGTTATGGTCTTATTAAAGATCTGTCTGCTCACAACGTTTTGTTGTAATTACAGACAGGGCAAGGATTTGGTTGTCTTAATTTTTCCTGAAAACAAAGTATCGCCTTAATAACCAAATACTTTTACGTTACAGCATCTCCACGATCTGGATATTGTTGCCACAGGTATCATTGAAGACGGCGATCTTCACGGTGCCCATTTCGGTAGGCGGTATGCTGAATGCGACATCCAGCTTAACCAGTCGCTCATACTCCTGCTGCACATTGTCTACATTGAATTGTGTATAGGGAATGCCCGCATCGAGCAAGGCTTTCTGATAAGTTTTGGCAGGCTCGAAATGAAGCGGAGCCGGCTCCAGTAATATCTCAGGGCCATCCTGCTCTTCGGAGCTCACCACAGTGAGCCAGCGATCTTCGCCGAGTGGCAGATCTACTTTTTTTACAAAGCCTAATTTTTCAGTATAAAATGCCAATGCTTGTTGCTGATCCAGGACTGGCACGCTGATGATCTTAACTTTCATGTGTTTCCAATTTTTAGCTGGCTACAAAGTTGCGGCATGGGCGGCAGACCGGCTTTGCGAAAATTGCTCTTTTTGAAAAGCGGTAGGGGTGAGGCCGGTCTGGCTTTTGAACAAAGTGCAGAAGGAGCTCGGGCTTTCGAAGCCTACGGCAAAGCAGGTATCCATAATGCTCATGCCTTGCTTCAGGTATTCTTTGGATTTTTCGAGGCGTATATCGGTGAGGTATTGTTTGGGCGTTTGTCCGTAGTATTTTTTGAAGAGGCGCAACAGATGGAATTTCGATACGAAGCGGGTATGCGACAGCAGATCCAGGTTGAGGTCTGTATCGTAATGGTTGTTGATGTAGTTGCGCGTGCCGATCACAGCATCGAGCTGGCCCTGGTTGGCATAGGCAATACTTCTGATCCGTTTTATTTCGCGTTCGTAGAGAGTCATGGTATGTCTTCGTATTACTATTAGGGCGCGCCCGCGATATGGGGCAGCAATGGTATCAAATATACATCAGTAACCCATTTCCGCAAATCAATAATATAAGGCCTGGTCGAAACCTGAAAATTATATTTAAGTACTTCTGTATTTTGTAACCCCATCCCGGCCCTCCCCAAAATGGGGAGGGGTGGGGTGGGGTTATCTTTAAGGTATAGGAAACCCTACTTTATTCATGGCATCCTCTCCTCCGGAGGACCGAGGAGAGGTTTTTTTATGGCCTTATTTATAACATACGAGCACGGAGAGAACAAGGTTTCGAACACTAGTGGCTATAAGCCTGCGCCCGCAGCTTACTCAGCCGGTTCATCTTTAGGCTCCCAAAGCTCTATAATATTGCCTTCCGGATCGAGTATATGCACAAACTTACCATAATCGTATTCCGATATTTCATCGATAACCGTCACATTATCTTTCTTCAGCTGATCTACTAAAGCTACGATATCATCTACACGATAATTGATCATAAAAGGCTTGGCCGAAGGGTTGAAATATTTAGTATCCTGCGGAAAAGTACACCAGGCCGTAGTGCCTTTCTTCGACGGGTCTTCAGCCTGACGCCATTCGAATGTAGCGCCATAATCACCGGCCGCCAATCCGAGGTTTTTGGCATACCAATCATTCATTTGTTTCGGATCATCGCATTTAAAGAAAACGCCGCCCAGGCCGGTTACTTTTTTCATATTCTGATGTATTGTATCGTTAAGCAGATAAAATTAAGGAAATCCAAAGATCAGGCGGCGTTATTGATCGGTAACATTTTTGTCATCGCCTTCGTCGTTAAAAAATATTTGCTCAATATTATCTTCAATATCGATCCCGTTTTCGCTGATCTCTCTTTCAATTTTTTGTTGTGCCTCAGGGTGGGGCAGCTCCTGCACTTTCCTGAGCTGGCGCTCAATAGCGCGGCTTCTTACCCCGGCCTGATCTATGGTGTTGGTCGCTTCCTGCAATTTCTTTTTCGTTTTTTCCAATACGGTGCCAAACTTCCCGAACTCTGTTTTCACCACGCCCAACAGATCCCATACTTCGCTGCTTCTTTTTTCGATGGCCAGTGTTCTGAAGCCCATCTGCAAGCTGCTTAGCAATGCACTTAAAGTAGTAGGTCCGGTGATGGTGATCTTATAATCTTTTTGCAGCAGCTCAAATAAGCCGGGGCTGCGCAATACCTCTGCATACAAACTTTCGAACGGCAGGAACATAATACCATACTCTGTAGTATTCGGCGGATCGATATACTTCTCCTTAATGTCCTTCGCATTTTTGATGATAGCACTCCGGAACGATTTTTTCAGCTCATCGATCTTTTCTGCATTGCCTTCATCGTAAGCATCTACCAGCGCTTCATAATCTTCTTTCGGAAACTTCGAATCGACAGGCAGCCAGAGTGCCTTTTCGACGTTATTATTGTTGGGCAGCTTTATGGCAAACTCTACAATAGCGCCGCTGCCTGCTTTTGTCTTTACGTTCTTCTCGTATTGTTCGTTGGTGAGCAGGTCTTCCAGGATATTGGCCAGCTGGTACTCTCCCAATATGCCACGTGATTTTACATTGGTCATTACCTTTTTGATATCGCCCACACTATTGGCCAGCGTTTGCATTTCGCCCAGGCCTTTATGTACCAGCTCGAGCCTTTCGCTGATCATAGTGAAAGAGTCGTTGAAGCGCTTTTCCAGCGTAGACTGTAATTTCTCATCCACTGTGTTGCGCATCTCTTCCAGCTTTTTGCTGTTGTCTTCCTGTAGCGATTGTAGTTTGTGCTCTACCGTTTCGCGTATCTTTTCCAATCGCGCTTCTGTGTCTTGCCTGATCTGTTCTTGCTTTAAAGAGAAGTCGCTGAACTTTTGCCGTTGCAGCTCATTAAAGTCTTTGACATTGCTGGTGAATTTATCTTCAAACGATCTTAATCCGTTGGCCAGTTCCAGCCGGTTTTCTTTTGCAGTAGTGTGAAGCAGTTCGTTGAGCGACCGCGATGTTTCCGACACCGATGTATTCAGCTCCTGCCTTGATGCGCGGGAATGTTTTTGTATCTCATCGCGGTTGATGGCAAACTCTGTTCTCACCAGCGTATCGATCTTTGCTACTTCCTGCACCACCTTAGCCATTTCTGATGGCAGCGTACCGGCATCGATCTTCGGTTTACGGATAAGCCATAGCAGCATATTGATGATCGAAAAGAGAATAAGGACGATTAAGAGTATTTCTGTTACAGTCATTGCGTTGCGTATTATGGGTATAAAGAAGCGCGCCGGACAGCGATGGCGAGGCCTTTCGTGTTTTTTGTTGATAAAGATTGGGCGTGTCCCGGTAATGGGGTGGGGAAGCCTTAAGGCCAAAGATACGCCCCGGGTAAGACAGAACCTGGCGTATACGGCCCATAAAAAAAGCCCCATTACCGGGGTCGGGCTATTCGCTATATCTTTTTGTTCGTTCCTCACAAAAAGGATGCCGCTGCTATCCCTCACGCGGGGGACATAAGATTAGGTTATCGATGGCTTCGAGATAGCATCAGTAAGATTTATCTTCTTCAATAAATAATCCAAGGTTGCATCACTGTAATTTCGGTGACCATAAATTTCGTTCAAACAAGAGGCTAGATTCATTCCTGATTGCTTTTCCAATTTGGATGTTACTGCTACCCTTTGTTTACCATTATCATCTACAAATAATCGTTCTGTTGCTTCGAATTTCCGTGAATTATTATAGAAATGCAACAAAAGTGCCTGAACATAAACAAGATTTACACGATAATACTTTTGAACATCTTTAGGCATAGTGTCCGAAAATGCATCACTTAATTCTTGTAAGGAAAATGAATAAGTTTCAATTCTTTTGTACAGTTCCGGATTCAAGGTCTTAATAAAAACCAGAAAAAAAAGAAGATGTGAAAAAGTGTAAGCTCTTTCGCTGAAAAATCGCAAAATTAATCGTGTTTGTCCGAATATTTTTTCCTGTTGCCTTAATGTAGCTTGAGCGTTTGCAAACAATATATCCGAAATTTTAAGGAACTGCTCACTATCATTTTGAAATTCATTATACTTTCCACGTTCTGCAGATGAAAAGAATTCATCAAAAGAATAATAATCGTATAAATACTTACAAAAGGTTTGGTTTGACGGTGCTGGTATTGAGTATTCCAAATCAATAAACCGCCTTAGATATTCATCTGTATTGATATGCTCACTCCCATAAAAACCACGTACAGAAGCAGCCAGATGATTTTTATCAATTGATAAAACAAAAACAATTCCTGAAACGGAAAAGAAATGTTTCATTTGCTCTAGTACTTCTACTGCATAATGCGGTCTGCAACGATCAAGCTCATCAATGATAAATATTAAAGGACGAGGGTTCTCTGTTTTATTAATAAATTTTTCCAGTTGTTCACGGAATTCGATTATTGATTTTTTCTTTTTTGAATATTCTTTTATTTCTTCTTCCAATATCTCTGTGGCACCTTTTGTAGTATTCTCAATCGCTTCTACCAATTCTTCGGTATAAATATATTTTTTTGCTACTGCTTTAAGCAGCGCTGGCAAGACATTTTTAGTTATTACAGCTCCCTTCTCAATTACTGATTTAAAGACTGCTTTATTTTTACTATTAGACAGAGTTTTAAGCTCCGACATGATTGCAATTAATGGATTACAATCAAAATCGTTTTCCCAAGCGTTGAAATATATAGTATTAAATTCATTGTTCTTTAAATACTGTTGCCACATTTTTACAAATGTAGTTTTTCCGGCGCCCCAGTCATTATTAATCGCTAATACAAATCCATCTGAGTAAACCTCAACAATGTCTGTCAATATTTCTGCATATCGGCCCCTTTCTAGCTTGCAATTGTTAAAAGGGTTTTCTACAGGAATTTCTATTTCATGGTGCTTTATTTTCATCGATTTTAATCTATACTCTTTTAATAAAAGATGTCACTTTATCTTTTTGAAGAAGAATTAAACTGAAGGGTTAGAAACTCGATTTTCCTTAACCATTTCTGATAATTCTAAAAGACCTTCGTTCAGTTCACTATAATTACCAAAGGTATACTCAATAAATTCAATATTATAAGCCTTTTTGTTTGCAGCTTTTATTGCCTCATTTAAATTATTGCTCGTTACGAAATAATGTGGATGTGAAGAGGACGCCGCAATGTTCACATTTTCCAATACTAATTGAATATCTGGATCTGTTAAGCTATATCCTATAAACAAAATTGTATGAGTTAAAAATAGAGAATCCAAAACTTTATAGAAATTGGAGAATTTTTGTCGTACACTAAAGTATTCAGACTTAGTTAAGACTATTTGCGCTGGATCTGAAATACATCCGTGAGCTTTAATTATTAAACGAACTGGAGATCTTAAATCAGAAATAATATGGCTATCATAATATTTAGATATATTATATCCTTCTTGGGCAGCTCCATTTCGACAAAAAGAATCATAAATGTCATCATAATTTGTTGTTATCACAATTTTTGGATCAATATCTAAAACTACCTCATGTATTTTTGATTGCTTATATCTGGGAGTTACAAGTTCCTCTCTTATAAATGTTGAAAAGTTTGCTGGTGAAATATTAGATTTGATTATTTCTGCTGCCTCAAGATATTTTTCTTTCACAACATAATCTGTTACAACTGGCAAATCTTGACTATTATTCATCATTCCAATCAAACTTTGCAAAAATCCACTCCACGTGGGTGGCATTTTGTTACCATCTTGTGCAATACAACTTGCTGAAGCGCCCGACCCCAAAAAAATAATACACCGTCTAGATGCTAGTTCTGTTATTAGAGCTTTGGGCCAATTCATGAAACAGAGCTTTGAAGGTTTGAAAAAATATTTTCAACAATACTAGACAGTATTTTAGTAAAGTCTTCTTGTTGCCTAAACTGTGTCCCAACAAGGCCATCTTTACCTCGCAATTTTGTTATTGGGGCTGAATTTGATTGTGCAAGTGGAATTAAACTATATAAATGAGGGACATCTCCCAACTTCAATTTATTTGCACTTAATTCAGGTTTAACAAACCTGCGTAAACTTTTTTCAACAACATCAGGCACACTATTTATTATTTCCTCATATGCTTGCGTTGGGCGACGAACGCCTTGTTTACTTTTTGTAATGTATTGCTGTATTGTATATCCTAAATAGCCACTTTTAATTTTTATATGAGAATCAATGCCGAATGATCTAAGGCGTCCGGGGAATCTTTCCTCACTTAATTGCAATGAGTTTTCATAAAGATTTAACCATCCTAATAACCATTCGCTAATATTCCTGATACCTAAGATGCTGAAAATATCCGTTCCCATTGGGGTAATAAAATAATCGCATCCAATTAAAACACTTCTATTAATAGAACCAAGGCTAGGTCCCAAATCATAAAAAACAAAATCATAGTTATTTTCAATCTTTTTTATGAGAAATGTATTCCAGTTTGTTTTCCTAATACCGCCGATGTCACCACCAAGTAGCTCATGCCATGCGGAACCTAATCTATCTTCAATAATTGAAAATTTTGGGTTGCCAGGAATTAAGTCAACATTAAATCTCGTTTTAGAGCTTTTTACTGGGACAAAAGTGTCATTTATTTTAGAGTCGCCATCTTCTATAGGTTGCAAGATATCGCTTATAGTAGTTATGTTTGAAGATGGGGATTGTGTCCAATATAAATCTGTAGCAAATTCTTGCCCCATAAGTAGCTGAGTTGAATTACACTGTGGATCACAATCTATCACTAGTACCCTCTTCTGCATATTATCGGATATAAATGCAGCTATATTATTTGTTAATGTTGTTTTTCCAACCCCACCTTTATTATTAAACATTGCTATAGTAATCATAATACTGGCTTTAACTACAAAAAAAATAATTCCTCCCAAAAAATCATATACGTAAAAACACCTGTTTTCTATTATTTACAAGAGCTCAAATTTAAAATTTTTCCTGCGTAAACATCTTGTAT
>JBCNOR010000230.1:0-7742 GCA_039593785.1 Niabella sp.
TCTAAAACGTTGGTTGACAGTGAATGTTGAAGTGAGCAAAGCTGCTAAAATAGTTGCGAAGCCGGGGATGGCGGCGGATCCGGACTGGCAGGCAGAAGGCTCGCTGCAGCTAGATTGCGGTTTTGTACAGGCCTGCAGAGAATGACCCGGCCCTGTTGGAGCCGAGCCGAAACAAGGGCAGGCCCTATTAAATAGTTTAAAAAAGGAGATGATAAATGGCTAAGGAAAAAGTTAGTACACCAGGCTCTGATTATGATGAGGATAGTATAAAGAGCCTCGACTGGAAGGAACATATTCGGCTGCGTCCGGGTATGTATATCGGTAAACTGGGCGATGGCGGTAGTCCCGATGATGGTATTTACGTGCTGGTGAAAGAGGTAATGGATAACTGTATAGATGAGTATACCATGGGACACGGTAAAACCATTGAGCTGAAGATTGAAGGTAAAACCGTAACGGTTCGTGACTATGGAAGAGGGATTCCGCTGGGTAAGGTGGTGGATGTAGTAAGCAAGATTAATACCGGCGCCAAATACGATAGCCGTGCTTTCCAGAAATCAGTGGGTTTGAACGGGGTAGGTACCAAAGCTGTTAATGCGTTGAGTACTTATTTCAAAGTGGCCTCTATCAGGGAGCAGAAAGAAAAGGTAGCGGAATTTGAAAGAGGTATATTGGTAAAAGAGCATAAAGAAAGCAGTACTACGGGTGCGAATGGTACTATGGTAACTTTTATACCTGATGATACCATATTTAAGAATTTTAAATTTCATCCCGAGTTCCTGGAAAACCTTTTATGGAATTATTGTTTCCTGAATGCAGGATTGAAAATAATTTTCAATGGTAAATCGTATATCAGCCGTAATGGTTTATTGGATCTGCTGGAGCGCAAAACCAACCCGGATGAGATAAGATATCCTATTATTCACCTGAAGGGAGAGGATATTGAATTGTCGATCACGCATGGCAATGAATATGGTGAAGAGCTGTATAGCTTTGTGAATGGACAACATACTACACAAGGCGGTACACACCAACAGGCGTTCAGGGAGGGCTTTGTAAAGACGATTCGTGATTTTTATAAAAAAGATTATGAAACCTCTGATATCAGAACAGGTATTGTTGCTGCCATTAGCGTACGTGTGGTAGAGCCGGTTTTTGAGAGCCAGACCAAAACCAAGCTGGGCTCGCAAAACGTAGACATTAATGGGCCCAGCATGCGACAGTTTGTGGGTGATTTTTTATCAAGAGAACTGGACAACTACCTCCATAAGAATCCTGCTGTTGCAGATGCGTTAAAAAAACGTATTGAGCAAAGTGAGCGCGAAAGGAAAGATCTGGCTGGTATTAAGAAACTGGCGAATGAGCGGGCTAAAAAAGCCAACCTGCATAACCGGAAGTTACGTGACTGCCGTTATCACCTGAACGAAGAGCCGCCTGCAAAGAACAAGGACGAGATCATGGCCAAGCAGAGTGAAACAACGATTTTTATAACCGAGGGGGATAGTGCCAGTGGATCTATTACGAAGGCCCGTAATGTAGAAACGCAGGCAGTGTTTAGCTTGCGCGGTAAGCCTTTGAACTGTTTCGGCCTGACCAAAAAAGTAGTGTATGAAAATGAAGAGTTCAACCTGTTGCAACATGCGTTGAATATAGAAGAAGGGATGGAGGGATTGCGATTCAACAACATTGTAATTGCAACCGATGCAGACGTAGACGGAATGCACATTCGTTTGCTGATCATGACCTTCTTCTTGCAATTTTTCCCCGACCTGGTAAAACAGGAAAAAGTATATGTGCTGGAAACGCCTTTGTTCAGGGTGCGTGATAAGAAAGAAACCATCTATTGTTATAGTGAGGCAGAAAAGAAAGCCGCTCTGAAAAAGCTGTCGGGGAAACCGGAAGTGACACGCTTTAAAGGTTTGGGTGAGATCAGTCCCGATGAATTTGCACAGTTTATAGGCGCGGACATGCGCAAGCAATTAATGCGTGTGGAGCATGGCGATCATATTCAGCAATTGCTGGAATATTACATGGGTAAGAATACGATGGAACGTCAAACCTTTATCATCAATAACCTGGTAGTAGAAATTGATAAAGAAGAAGAATTGGAAGAAGCAGTCAATTAATAGTTTACAATTAGAAAAATAATCTTAGCTGCTAAGATAAACTCTTTAAAAGGCGAGTGATATATTAATTTTTATTTACCAATTATTAATTAACCCCGAATGATACATATTGTATTCAATGAGGTAGAGATTGAACTGATGCGCAAAGTGCAGGAACTCGATGAGTCGCTTGCCGGCGATGTAATACAGATAAAGGATGACTATGCAGTGGGGCCTGTCAACCGGATTTATGAAACAGAAGGGTATCAGCAGCGGCGGGATTGGTGGAAACAATTGCTTGAAAATTCACCATACAAAGAGCAGTCCGACCTGGTAGATGATAAGCTCACTGTACATAACCTGATTAAGGCTTTGCAGGAGAATGAAGAAGAGCAGGTGTGGATCTGGATGGGGCAAAACCAGCATGATGTATGCGGCTATTACTGGCTGATGCCACAGTTAAGAGAATTCCAGGGAAGGGTGATGGTTTTATACATGAACAACCTGCCTTTATTAATGAAAAGGGACAGATCTTTTACCCATCCTGGTTAAGTGAAATTCAGCCTTCGGAGTTTTTGAAAGCTAAGAAGCTGGCAAGACCCATCACCCTGAGTGAATACGAGGTTGATCCTGACGAGTGGAATAAACTGACCCAGGAAAATGCTTTGGTTCGGATACTGGAAGGAGGTAAAAAAATAGTAAGCAGGGAAGATACTTTTTACGATGCCGAGATACTGAAGAATATTACACCCGAATGGCAAAAAGTATCGCGTGTATTGCAAAACACATTAAACCGGATGAAGATTAAGACCGGAGATGTTTTTTTAATGTGGCGCATCAAAATATTGATTGAAGGGGGCCGGATTGTGACAGAGGGGGATACTAACAAAGACTGGAAATCATTTGATGTTAAATTACCGGGACCAGGGAAACAGATGGAATTGTTACCGGAGGTAAATGAAAACGGGCAGTAATGAAATGGCTGTTAAAAGCGGAAGAGTTGGTGATGTTGCTGCTAAGCATCTTCTTATTGTGGAATAGTGACGCAGCCTGGTATTGGTATATGCTGGTTTTGTTAGGACCTGATATCAGTATGTTAGGTTACCTGGTCAATGATAAAGTGGGGGCTGCCTTATATAATCTTTTCCATCATAAAGGCATAGCTATATTGCTGTTTATGGCAGGAATGTATCTGAGCCTTGATCTGCTTTTACGAATTGGAGTTGTATTGTTTGGGCATGCATCGCTGGACAGGATGGCGGGCTATGGGTTAAAGTATAATAAGGGATTTGCGTTTACGCATTTGGGGGTGATAGGTAGGTATAAGAAAGGGGAGTCCTGATAGGTAGGATATTTCGCCGCTATGCGGCTCTTTCATCCGGGGCGAGTCGGCTGGTTATTGATATAACGCGCCTATGGCGCTGCCTACCTCTGGTAGCAACTCTGGTAGCAAGTCAAAATGACTACCCGTGTCAGCGGCTAAATATTAAAGGAGTGCGTGGAAAGTTGTCAGCCGCGTAGCGGCGTAATATCAATAGATGGAAAATGGAAAGTTATCAGCCGCATAGCGGTGTAACATCAATAGGTGAAATGGATCGTTATCAGCCGCATAGCGGCGTAATATCAATAGGTGAAATGGATCGTTATCAGCCGCATAGCGGCGTAATATCAATAGCGGCGTAGCGGTGTAATATCAATAGCCGCATAGCGGCGACATATAAATAAATTGAAAGATGGCAAATACCTACACCAAATTATATATACAAATCGTGTTTGCGGTTAAGGGTAGGGCGTCATTAATCAGAGAGGAATTTAGAGATGAGCTGCAAAAATATATAACAGGTATCATTCAGAATAAGAAGCAGAAACTATATGCTATTTATTGTATGCCGGATCATGTTCATATTTTTGTTAGCATGGGGCCGGAGTTGGCTATATCTGATTTTGTGAGAGATGTCAAAGCAAATGCAACCTCGTTTATTAACGATAAAAAATGGGTAGAAGGGCATTTTGAGTGGCAACGTGGATTTGGCGCATTCTCTTACAGCGAGTCGCAGGTAAAGGCCGTAGTGAATTACGTTTTAAACCAGCGGGAACATCATGAAAAGAAAACATTCAGAGAAGAGTATATCGAATTGCTGAAGCAGTTCGATATCGATTTTGATAATAAATATTTATTTGAGTTTTTAGATTAAGGTAAAAGTTTTTTTGACGAATAATATGAAAGAGGAAATTGTAGATAACATTGAGCATAGTGACAGTAATGGTATCCAGGGACAATTCAAAACCTGGTTTTTAGATTATGCTTCGTATGTAATATTAGAACGTGCGGTGCCTGCTATTGAAGACGGGTTAAAGCCGGTACAACGTCGTATCCTGCATTCCATGAAACAAATGGATGATGGGCGTTTGCATAAAGTGGCCAACATCGTAGGGCAAACCATGTCCTATCACCCGCATGGTGATATGAGTATACGTGATGCGCTGGTAAATATGGGGCAGAAGGACCTGATGATTGATACGCAGGGTAACTGGGGTAATATTGAAACAGGAGATGACGCGGCAGCTTCCAGGTATATTGAAGCACGTTTAAGCAAGTTTGCGTTGGAAGTAGCTTTTAATGCCAAAACTACCGAGTGGCAGCTAAGCTATGACGGACGAAACAATGAGCCTGTTACATTACCTATGAAATTCCCTTTGCTGTTGGCGCAGGGAGCCGAGGGTATTGCCGTAGGGCTTTCAACTAAAATTCTTCCGCATAATTTTTGTGAATTAATCGAAGCATCGATCAAATACCTTAAAGGTAAAAAGTTTGAGCTGTTTCCCGATTTTCAGACCGGTGGTATGATCGATGTTGCCGATTATAACCAGGGTAAGAGAGGCGGCAAGGTAAAAGTAAGAGCGCATATAGAAGAGTTTGATAAAAAAACGCTTTTGATCAAAAGCGTACCTTATGGTGTAACTACCGACCAATTGATTGAATCTATCGTAAAGGCCAATGACCAGGGCAAGATCAAGATCAAGAAAGTTACCGATAACACGGCTGCTAATGTAGAGATCCAGGTAGACCTGGCCGCAGGTATTTCGCCTGATATTACCATTGATGCATTGTATAAGTTTACGAACTGCGAGATATCTATTTCGCCGAACGCCTGTGTGATTGTGAAGGACGATGGCGTTCCAAAACCGGTGTTCTTATCTATCCAGGAATTATTAAAGATTTCAGCCGACAATACCAAGAACCTGCTGCAAAGGGAGCTGCAAATAAAGTTAGGCGAGCTGAACGATAAATGGCATTATACTTCGCTGGAAAAAATCTTCTTTGAAGAGAAAATTTACCAGGAGCTGGAAGACCGGAAAGCAAGCTGGGAAAAGGTTATAGAGAATATTGAGAAGGCATTTGTCCCTTACCGGAAAAAATTAAAAAGGGAGGTTACGCGGGAAGACGTGTTAAAACTTACCGATAAGCCTGTTCGCCGGATTCACAAAACAGATATTGATGACCTGATTAATCAGATCAAAGGATTAGAGGCTGACATTAAGCAAACGCAACATGACCTGGATAATCTGGTAGACTATGCCGTGGCCTATTTTGAGAATCTTTTAAAGAAATTCGGTAAAGGAAGGGAAAGAAAGACGGAGATCAAGCAATTCGAGATCATTGAGGCTAAACATGTAGTGATTGCCAATACCAAGCTGTATGTAGATCGCTCCGGGGGATTCATTGGTACGGGATTAAAGAAAGACGAGTTTTTATTTGAATGTTCTGACCTGGACGATATCATCGTATTTACTAAACGTGGTATCATGAAAGTAATTAAGATCGCTGATAAAACCTTTGTGGGTAAGGACATTATTCATGTGGCTGTATTCCAGAAAAATGATGATCGTACCACTTATAATATGATTTATGTAGATGGTAAAACCGGGGTTAGCTTTGCTAAAAGGTTTAATGTAACTGGTATTACCCGCGATAAAGTATACGATTTAACAAAGGGCGATGAAAAAAGCAAGGTTCATTATTTTACGGTTAATCCGAATGGTGAGGCCGAGGTAGTTAAGATCGTATTAAGTCCCAATAGTTCGGCCCGCATTAAGGATCTTGATTTTTACTTTGAAGAACTGGCTATTAAAGGGCGTAGCAGCATGGGTAACCAGGTTACCAAGTATGCTATTAAATCAGTGAAGTTTAAAGAGGCTGGAAGAGCCACACTAAGTGGTAAAAAGCTATGGTTTGATGATAAATTCGGTCGGTTGAATACAGATGACAAAGGGCTGTATTTAGGAATGTTTGAGCCAACCGATCAGTTGCTTGTTATTTACTCCGATGGGTACTATGAATTAACCGATCAGGAAATGACCCAAAAGTTCGATCCGGAGAAGGTGTTATTGATAGAGCGCTATAATCCTGAAAGTATTATTACCGCTGTTTATGTTGATATGAAGCAGTTACAGTATAACGTAAAGCGTTTTAAAATAGAGACAACTACGTTGCGCAATAAATTCCTGTTTATTAAAGAAGGAGATGGTAATTACCTGGAATGCGTGACAACGGCGGGCGAGCCTGTATTGCAGGTGCAGAGTGGCCGCGGTGAGCAGGTGCGTCAGGCTAAGTTTAAGCTGGCAAAGGTAACTGATGTGATGGGGTGGAAAGCTGTGGGAGCAAAGCTGACAGACTATAATAAGAGTGTGTCCATGGAATGGGTTGAAACCAAAGAGAATGAATCGCCCCAGCAGGAACTGTTCGCCGATTAACAGGTATTGTTTTTGAAGTGAATTGTAACTAAATACGAATCCGCATGTTTGAATACTGGGACATTAATGACTTGTATAAAGCGTTGATAGCGCTTGCCGCAGGTATTGTACTTGGACTGGAGCGGGAAATGAAGGATAAGGCGGCAGGGCTTAAAACCATCACGCTGATTACCTTAGGGTCAGCTTTGTTTGCTATTATCTCCTATAATGTGGGGCAGCCCAATAGTGAGGCTACCCGTATTGCATCTTATATTGTTAGTGGCATCGGCTTCCTGGGAGCCGGTGTCATTTTTAAAGATGGTGTAAATGTTAGCGGACTTACCACTGCCAGCGTAATATGGCTGGCCAGCGCGGTAGGTATGGCTATTGGCTTTGGAGAAGTGTACCTGGCTTTAATTTTCCTGGGAGTTTCTTTGTTGTTCATTTACTTCGGAAGTATTGCCAATAGGTTCTTTCCAAGTTACAAGCTGAGCCGGATGCTGATGGTCGCACTTGAAAAATCGAATGCAGAGAATAGGAAAAAGCTTATAGTACAGCTGAGGCCACTGCTGGTGAAAATTGAAGAGAAGCGAATGAGTGTTAAAGGAGACCAGCTCCGCATTTATTTCGATATAACCGTAAAGAGTAGTAAGCTGAAATTGCTGGAGGATTTTTTACTCAGTGAAAGCAGCATACTTGAATTTGAAATGTAATTTTAACTTTCTGTTGTTGTTTCATCGCCGAATATAAGTGGTTCAACTATGTATTTACCCCAGTCATAGAAAAAATTCATATATAAGAATGTTGGGATGTGTTATTGTGTAGTTTCGTCCCGTCTAACCACGGTATATGTCACCAGTGAGTGGACAAGCGTGCCCCGGACAGTTGTAATTGGCCGGAACC
>JBCNOR010000231.1:0-7659 GCA_039593785.1 Niabella sp.
TACCTGGTTGCTATGATCGGTATCAGTCCGAGCCTCTCCATGTTTCTGTTGATTCTTCTTCCGGCCACGGCATTTATCATAGGACGCATTAGCCGGACGTTGAAAAAGCAAAGCAATGCCGCAGCGTTGAGGGTAGGAGATACCTTGTCTATTTTAGATGAAACACTCAGCGGGATCCGGATCATCAAAGCTTTTTGCGCTGAAAAAATCCTGAATAATCGTTTTGTAACCTTGAATAACACTTTGCTGGGTATTAATAAAAAGATGGCAGCAAGAAGAGACCTGGCTTCACCGCTTACGGAATTGCTCGGCGTAGCTGTTTTATGTATTATTATATATTTTGGAGCCAGTCTTATTTTAAACGGGAACGCTTTAACCGCAGGAGACCTGATTGCATTTATAGCCATTTTTGCTATGATGATCAATCCTGCCAAGGCTTTATCAACCTCTTTCTTTAATGTGCAGGCCGGCTCTGCCGCTATTGAGCGTATAGAAGAGCTGTTGAATACCCCGGTTAATGTTCAGGACAATGGCAAGCACCAGTTAGAATCATTTGAGCAGGGGATTGAGTTTAGAAATGTTTCTTTCTCTTATAATGAAACTCCCATTCTTAAAAATATAAACCTTGTTATTCCCAAAGGAAAAACAGTGGCGCTGGTGGGTAGTAGTGGTGCCGGTAAAAGTACCCTGGCCGACCTGGTGCCCCGCTTTCATGATGTGAGTGATGGTGAGATACTGGTAGACGGCGTTAATATCAAAGAATACAGTATTCAAAGTATCAGGCAGCAGATCGGGATTGTAAGCCAGGAGCCCATCCTTTTCAATGATACCATCGGTAATAATATTACATTAGCACATCCGGACGCGCCCCGGGAGGATATTGAAAATGCGGCGAAAGTGGCCAATGCATTCCGCTTTATAGAAGAGAAGCCCGAAAAGTTTGATACCAATATCGGAGACAGGGGGGCTAAATTAAGCGGGGGAGAAAGACAGCGTTTGACCATTGCGCGTGCAGTATTAAAAAACCCCCCGATACTTATTTTAGATGAAGCAACCTCTTCCCTGGACACGGAAAGTGAAAGATTGGTACAGGATGCTATCAATAATATGATGCAAAACAGAACATCCCTGGTTATTGCCCACCGGTTAAGCACCGTTCGTAACGCAGACGAGATCATTGTTTTAAATAAGGGAGAAATTGCAGAACGGGGCAAGCATCATGAGCTGATGCAAATTGAAGGGGGAGTTTACCGCAGGCTGGTGGACATGCAGGAAATGGGTAAAAAGCTTACTTAAAAGGATGATATAAGTGTTATATAGATTGTTTATTAAAAAAAAGAATGAAGGCTTTACGGGAAAAAATAGAAAGTGCGGAAACGGGGTTGCTGCTGTATAGTTTCACACCACCCAAAATTACAACAGAGCAGGAAAAGCTGGAAGTTATTGCCGCCAAGCAGCTGGAGCGTATGAGCAAGCTGGATGTGGACGGTATTATACTCTATGATATCCAGGATGAAAGCGACAGGACAAGCGAGCAGCGCACCTATCCATTTATTCGTACCGTTGCACCGGAAACCTATTATAGGAACTATTTAAGTGAAGTAGGCCAGCCGGTTATCGTGTATAAAAGCATTGCCAACCAAACCAGTGATAGTTTTAATAACTGGTTGAGTAATAACAAGGACCTGGAGCATTTTGTATTTGTGGGTGCTTCGTCAAAGGAGCAGGTAGATAAAACCAACTTTAGCCTGGCAGATGCGTACGATCTTAAAAGGGCTTATCATGATCAGCTGTTACTGGGTGGTGTAACGATACCTGAGCGGCATTCAAAAAAGGGTGACGAGAACAAAAGAATATTCAGCAAAATACAAAATGGCTGTAGCTTTTTTGTATCTCAATGCGTTTACAATGTGTTCGACTCAAAGAACCTTTTATCCGACTACTATTACGATGCCCTGGAGAATGCTTATGAAATGAAGCCCATCTTCTTTACACTCAGTCCCTGTGGTTCTATCAAAACCCTGGAGTTTATGAAATGGCTGGGTATTGAAGTGCCAAAATGGTTGTACAATGATCTTAAACATTCCAAGGATATACTGGAAACTTCTGTTCGCACTTCAGTAATGATTGCTAATGAGCTGATTGACTTTGCAGCATCCAAACAAATTCCTATTGGCTTCAATATTGAAAGTATCTCTAATAAAAAAGATGAGATAGATGCAGCCACCGAGATTCTGAACAGGATTTCCGGACGTTTAGGGCGATAATATTTCACGCCCGTATCTAATATATTTCACGCAGAGAATGCCAAGGAGCAGAGGCGCAGAGGTCATTACATTGTTAATTGAACATTGAGCATCGAAATATTTTCTCAAGGCTAATACCACTAGTTATTCCCCGTTCCTCACTAGCTGATATGGTTTCACGCAGAGCGCGCAGAGAGATGGGGGCGCAGAGGTTAATGAATATTGGCTGTTGAAAATTGCCTATTGAATATTTTTCTGCTGTTTCGTTTCACGCAGAGCGCGCAGAGAGAAGGAGGCGCAGAGCTAAATAAAACGTTTTACATCATCAACGTTAAACTATTTCCTAATTCACACTTGCCATTTCCCTACTCGTTTTGGATCAGCAATCCTTACAAAATCTCCTGTAAATAGCTTCGTATTGCGGAATAATAGCATCCATATTATATTGCTGTGCATGATCAAATGCACCCTGGCGGAACTTCTGTAAAGTGGCGTCATCTTTTAAGATCTCAATAGCCCGCTCGCTCATTGTTTTCACGTCCCCTACATCGGCCGTATAGCCGGTAATGCCATCGATGTTTACTTCTTTTAAGCCTCCTGCGTTGCTGGAAATAACAGGTACTTTAGAAGCCATAGCCTCCAGTGCAGCCAATCCGAAGCTTTCATATTCGGAGGGGAGTAAAAATAAATCTGCAATAGCAAATACATCTTCAATCTGCTCCTGCTTCCCTACAAAAATCATTTTTTCAAAAATACCTAATTTACGACCCAGGTCTTCTGCCGGCAATCTTTCGGGCCCATCACCTACAAATAATAGCTTGGACGGGATTTCTTTCTGCACTTCATAAAAGATCTCCACCACATCAGGTACTCTTTTTACCTGTCTGAAATTGGAAGCATGTAACAAAACTTTTTCGCCGTTGGGCGCCAGCACTTTCTTAAATGCATCAAAAGGTTTCCGGTTGAACCTCTTTACATCAATAAAATTATATACAACCTCTATTTCCTTCTTGATATCAAAAGTACTATGGGTTTCTTCGCGCAGGTTTTGTGAAACAGCCGTAATCACATCGCTTTTATTAATGGAAAAAGCTACTACAGGCGAATACATCTTATCCTTACCCACCAGTGTGATATCTGTTCCATGTAACGTAGTAATGACCGGGATTTCATATCCTTCATCATGCAAAATTTTCTTGGCCATGTACGCCGCCGATGCATGGGGAATGGCATAGTGTACATGCAACAGGTCGAGGTTATAGTTTTTTATGACATTAACCATCGTGCTCGCCAGCGCTGTTTCATAAGGAGGAAAATCAAAAAGCGGGTAAGTAGGTACCTGTACTTCGTGATAATAAATATTGGGATTAAAAGCACTTAGCCTTACCGGTTGCTGATATGTTATAAAATGTACCTGGTGGCCTTTTTGGGCTAAAGCCTTACCTAATTCTGTGGCTAAAACGCCACTGCCACCAAATGTTGGATAGCAAACAATACCTATTCGCATGTGTTAAAGATAGCCGTTTCTATATTTATTAGTTTTTTCTGCATTGTCGCAGTTTGTTATTTTTATGTCTTGGGCAAAATGAAAACCGGGGAATGCATACTGCTGGAATCCAGGCATACTTCACCCTGTATATTTGACAATCTGCTTTTGGACAATCCGGTAAAGAGGCCTGTTCCTGTAAATCAGGCCCAGACTTTTTATCTTTACTCAAAACACATACCATAACAGCATGAAACATAAATTGTTTGTAGCCGCATCTTTATTTTTTAGCATGAGCCTGGCAGCCCAGAATGCCGATGAGCAGTTTATCCGGAAAATAGCCGATGAAGTGTTGACCCATGGCCAGGCCTACGATAATTTGCGTACGCTTACCAAGACCATTGGTGCCAGATTGGCCGGATCGCCCCAAATGTATAAGGCGGAAAACTGGGGATACCAGTTGCTGCAGCAATCGGGAAGCGACAAAGTGTTGAAGCAGCCCGTAATGGTGCCGCACTGGGTACGTGGCGGAAAAGATGAAGCTACGGCCATCTTAAATAGTAGCAAAAAGAAAGTGCTTAATGTAATTGCATTAGGTAATTCAATAGGTACGGGTGCCAAATTGCTTACAGCCCCCGTAGTATTGATCGATAATTTTGATGAACTGGAAGAGAAGAAGGATCAGCTAAGGGGAAAGATCGTTTTTTATAACTATAAATTCAATCCCAGGTTTATCCGCACTTTTGAGGCGTACGGAGATGCGGCCAGGTACCGCTCGCAAGGTCCTTCCCGGGCTGCAAAATATGGAGCCATAGGTGTGGTAGTGCGTAGCATGAGCCATAGTGTAGATAATGTGCCTCATACCGGGGGAACGCGCTATGATTCTATGTATGCCAAAATTCCGGCGGTAGCGTTAGGCCTGCGCGACGCCGACTGGCTGGCCGCTGAGCTGGAGAAAGGTACTGCTGTCAAAATCTCATTGAAGACAAACGGTCATTTTTTGCCGGATGTTGAAGGAAATAATATTATCGGCGAGCTGAAAGGAAGTGAATTCCCTGACCAGTACATCGCCATCGGCGGTCACCTGGATAGCTGGGACAATTGCGAAGGCGCACATGACGACGGGGCTGGAATTACCCAAACCATTGAAGTTTTGAGGGCTTTAAAAGCTTTAGGCTATAAGCCCAGGCATACTGTCAGGTTTGTATTATTTGCCAATGAAGAAAACGGTGTACGCGGTGGCGATAAGTACGCAGAACAGGCCAAGGCCCGTAATGAAAAACATATACTGGCTATAGAAAGTGATGCCGGCGGTTTTACGCCCAGGGCTTTCAGTATTAATGGCAGTGATGCTGTTTTTGAAAAGGTAAAAAGTTGGTTACCGCTGATCGGTCCTTACGGTTGTAACGAGCTGATGCGCGGTGGTGGCGGCACCGATATAGCGCCCTTAAAAGAACAGTTGGGCACGCCATTATGTGGTTTTTTACCCGATTCCCAGCGCTACTTTGATATCCACCATGCCAGTACCGATACTTTTGAATCGGTTAATAAAAGAGAGTTGGAGCTAGGTGCGGTGAATATGGCGGCATTAATATACCTGATAGATAAATATGGGTTATAAGCGAATTGGATGATAAGCTTAAAATGTTTTAATAAAAAAGCCAGCCGTTTCAAACGGCTGGCTTTTTTTGATATGGGCAACGCTTAAGGCGTCGGAACTCTTACTGCATCCGGCAGCTGGTATTCTATAATAAAGGTACCTTCCATTTTAATGGTGAACGCAAATCTTAAGTTTGCGTTTAGTGTTCCCAAAGAAGATCCGTCAAAGATGATGTTTTTTTCAGGGATGCGATAGTAGATCAGGTGCCCCCAGTCGGTTCCACCGGCTATGTATTTTGCCAGTGGGAAAGGCGCTACCTCAAAATCGCAAACCAGTGCAGTATCCGTAAAAACAACCGGGTTAAATTTAGCATAGCTTTCAAAAGTAGGACGATCGCCTCTTTTAATTACTTCGCCTTTTTTAGGATTAAAAGGGTTGCCATTTTTATCTGAGATCTTCAAAATGATCCTTGCGCCATCTGCCGATACCCTTGAGAATTTTAGTATGGGATTTCTTTTGGGGAAAGTGGTGCCGGCCAGGTCAAATGCATTATTGACATTATCTTCTATTAAAAACATATCCTGCTGCGTGGGATCTACCACATGTATCCTTCCAAAATTAGGATATACTCTTGAACCGGCCCTGTTGCTGGCTTTAACATCAAAAACATAAATGCCTAATGGAATATTCAACGCCGCTTTATTAAATGAAAGCTGTCCACTTACCGTATTAAAATCCATCGGGTATACGGAAACAGTCTCTCTTTTTGCATTCAGCAAGGCAACCGTAGTATCGGTTTGTGAATCAAAAGACATACCGGGTTTAAAAACAGTTACATCGTATTTTGTAGTAAAGGCGGCAGGCAGGGGCTTCCCGGAGCTGTCCCGCAGGTTCAACATTTCATAAGTGATGGGCGGCGTTGATCCATCTGCAGAAATTTTTGATGTTTGTACCAATGCCAGTCCTCTTTGCGCATATAAATCAGGCGAAGTATAACGAAGTGTTTCGCTTAAAAAACCTTCCTGTATTTTTTTACAGGCAAAGCCTGCAACGGAAAGAATAATGATAGATATTATTAGCTTTTTCATTGTATTTAAATTATAAGTATTGGCAAATACCTGGGTGTATAATGATGGCTAGTCTATTTTATTGTCATTAAAGAAAAGCCGGTGGAACCCATCCAGCGCATGCACCACGCCATTGGTGGTTATGATGCCTGAAGACTGCACGAATACGGTTTTATCAATTTGATCAGAAGGTATTTGATCTAAATCCAACTCATCGGCATCATCTGTGCCTATTACTTTGGTATAGGTCACAAAGTCAACGTAATCCACATAATTGCCATAGCTGTATGATCTTGAAAGGCCCAGTTTTAACCTTACATTATTCATGCTGCCAAAATTCGACAGATGGAATGAACCCTTGGTTGTTAGCACATTTCGCCCCAGTTTGCCAGGGAAGATGTACGTTTTAAGAGAGTCTAAACGCCATAAGGGAATGCTGTCCAGCGTATAGGTAATGTTTTCATCGCCCAGCTCTATAGCCCTTATATTTTTCATGGCTTTCAGGTATTCATCTACACCGTAATTAGTGGTAGCAAAAAAAGTGCATTGTTGGTTAACCGCATCTTTTAATCCGGCCCTGTCAATCAAGTGCACCAGCGATGAAAATATGGGTTTCGATTTCAGGTAGTCGTAAGTGGTCATATTGACATTCTCTTCAGACTTGCCACCATCGACTGCATAATCTTTTTTACAGGAGGTGATTAGTACAACCAATCCTGTAAATAGTGTCAGCAATATTTTACTTTTCATTCTTAAAGATTTATTGTGTTACTGTAAAAAGCGTGTTGAATCTGGAGGGATTTGCAGATCCGAACGTCCTTACCCATTGTAGCTTATTATAGCTTACCACGCCAGAAAGAGGTTTGAGTTAGATATTTGTTGTCATTAAACAGGAGGGGGTTTACCGGCCAGTAATAGCCCTCTGCACGAAACCTCGATTGATCCATCCAGCTTATAAATTCGGAGTACATGCGGGTACGTAGCAAATCAAAATATACATGCCCTTCCATATAAAGTTCTTTACCTCTTTCCAGCATATACTGTTTGGTAAGTTCAAATTTTCCATCAGTAGCACTTACCCTGTTGGCTTTGGAGTTATTTCTGTCTCTGAAGTAATTGATAATCTGAGCCGCGGTAGCTAAATTGTTTTTGTACAGCGCTACCTCGGCCTGTAACAGCCTCATATCGCTCAACCTGAAAATGGGCAGGTTATTACTTAAATAACCATTGGTTTCATTACCGGGATTTCTGTAAACGATA
>JBCNOR010000232.1:0-7636 GCA_039593785.1 Niabella sp.
ACAATACCAGCAATATAAAAGCAATCAGGGCTGCGTATAGGGTGATCAGCAGCATAAACAGGTATTTTAAAATATCTATACCCATATGCCCTACGGTATAGGCCATGGCAGCGCCTACCCCGATCGGCGCAAAATACATAATCAGGTGGGTATATTTAAACATGGTTTCTGACAGACTTTCCATAAAGTCTACTATCGGCTTCTTTTTTCCCTCCGGAAGCTTCGCCAGACCAATTCCAAATATCACAGAGAATATTACGATCTGCAGCACCTGGTTCTCATAAATAGATTTTACGATGTTTTCAGGAAAGATATCCCTGAAAAAGGAAGTTGTTTTATAGATCCATTGATCGCCCTCGGGAATATTTTTAAGGGCTGCCGCATCAGCCTCTTTTACTACCGAGGTTTTAGGCAGATCGTGATGCGGTATTTTAGATGCATCGATCCCCACCCCTGCTTTAGTAATATTGATTGCGGCAAGGCCTATAAACAAAGCAATGGTAGTAGCACTATAGAAATATAGTAAGGACTTCCAGGCCATCCGCCCTACCTGTTTGAGATCAGAATGCCCGGCGATGCCGTAAACCAGTGTTGCAAAAAGAATAGGACCAACAATAGTTTTAATTAATTTAATAAAGCCCTGGCTTAGCGGCTGAAATGAGAGTGCTACACCAGGAAAGTCGCTGCCCAATATCACGCCAAATAAAATACTTACCAGGATCCAGGTGGTAAGAGATTTTTTTAGAAAAGCAAAAAGGATAAGCACGATGACCAATATCCACCTGGATGCAAAAAGAAGCTGAGTAGGCAAAGGACTAATTTCGAAGCTAAACAAATGTATTATAGCTACAAACGTAAATGCTATCAGGGCAATTAATCCGGCTTTTTTTGTTTTCATCATATATTAAGGCAGGCTTAAAACTAAATTTATAGTACCTAAAACTTGGTAAAATAGAGAATAATATGTGTAACTTCCAAAAGTTTTGTTAAGGCGTATACGATTATTCCTTATTTTTCCTCTGTTAAAACAATTGATCAAAAAATAATATACCACTCAAAGTAGACACCTTATGGGATTATTTACAAAGAAACCTCTTAGTATTTTACTGGCGGAAGCATCCGACTCTGAGAAAGGCCTAAAGCGTACACTCACTGCCGGAGGGCTCGTTGCATTAGGTATTGGCGCGATTATAGGCGCCGGGCTTTTTGTACGTACTGCTGCTGCCGCTGCGCAGAATGCCGGACCATCCGTAACATTTGGTTTTATCCTGGCAGCCATTGGTTGCGCTTTTGCCGGTCTTTGTTATGCCGAATTATCGTCTTCGATCCCAATCTCGGGTAGCGCTTATACCTTTACTTATGCTACCATGGGCGAAATGCTGGCCTGGGTAATTGGCTGGGACCTGGTACTGGAGTACGCTGTGGGCGCCGCTACCGTAGGAATCGCATGGAGTGAGTATTTAAATAACCTCCTCGTCAACATCCTGCATTGGAAACCGATAGCTTATGAATGGTGCCACTCTCCCTTCCAGGTATCGCCAGACGGTGTACGGGGTATTATGAATATCCCTGCTTTGTTTATAGTTACCCTAATGAGTATGTTACTGATTAAAGGTACTTCAGAGTCATCTTTTGTAAATGCCCTGATCGTTATTGTTAAAGTAACTATTGTTGTATTAATTATTATACTAGGATGGAAGTTTATCAACCCTTCTAATCACACGCCCTATATACCTCCGGCTGAAAAATATGTAGACCACCAGGGAGTGAGCCACAATTTTGGCGGCATCATGGGTATTTTGGGTGCTGCGGGAACGGTATTCTTCGCATTTATTGGCTTTGACGCTGTGAGTACAGCAGCCCAGGAAACCAAAAATCCCAAAACGGCTTTACCCATCGGCATCTTAGGCTCTTTAGCTATTTGTACTGCTTTATATTTATTATTTGGTCATGTATTAACGGGATTAGCGCCCGTTTCTTTTTTCAGGGACCCCAGCCAGGGCGGAGAAGCTTCGGTTGTAGCCGCTATTCAAAATTTCATGCCCGGCTATAAATGGTTAGCCGATGCGGTTACCATTGCTATCCTCGCAGGCTTTACTTCCGTTATATTGGTAATGCTTTTGGGACAAAGCCGGGTATTTTATTCAATGAGTAAAGACGGGCTTTTGCCGGCTTCATTCAGCAAACTGCACCCGAAATTTCAAACTCCCTATAAAGGCAACCTCATTATTCTTTTATTAGTAGGACTGTTTGCCGCGTTTGTACCAGGCGATGTGGTAGGTCATATGACCAGCATAGGAACCTTATTTGCGTTCATACTGGTTTGTGCAGCGGTAATTATCCTAAGAAAAAAAGAACCGAATCTTAAGCGACAGTTTAAGACTCCTTTTGTGCCGCTGTTCCCCATCCTGGGAATCGTTTCCTGCCTGGCCATGATCCTGGGTCTTGGTTGGGAAAACTGGGCCCGTTTAGGTGGCTGGCTGGCCGTTGGTTTTGTTATCTATTTTAGTTACAGCGTTAAAAACAGTAAACTGGCTAAGGGGCAGGTAGTCATTCCGGAAGATCCACCCGGAGACGGACTGCACTAATTGAAGCATTCTGATTTTTTTTTATAGCAACCGTCTCTTTAAAAAGAGGCGGTTTTTTATTAAGGCTTGCTTAGATTTCTCTTGTAAATTTATTGTTGTTTTGGGACAAGAGGAACTCCCATTAAAATTTTTCATCCATCCTTTGTGTTATTTTATGGATGAAAAATTTAATGTACGTTTGCAGCCTCAATTTATATTTTTTATGGGAAGGATATTTGAAGTTCGTAAGGCCTCAATGTTTGCCAGGTATGATAAAATGGCTAAGAACTTTACCCGTATAGGTAAAGAAATTATTATTGCTGTAAAAGCAGGCGGACCGGATCCTGCACAGAATGCAGCTTTGCGCCGTTGTTTTCAGAATGCCCGGAGCGTGGGTATGCCTAAAGACCGTGTGGAAGCTGCCATTAAACGTGCACAGGGTAAAGAGCTGGTGAACTACGACGAAATTTTGTATGAAGGGTATGCCCCGCATGGAGTGGCTTTGCTGGTGGAAACCGCCACAGATAACCATGTACGTACGGTAGCTAATGTAAAATCGCATTTTAATAAAGGTGGCGGCGCCATGGGTAATAGTGGCAGTGTGGCTTTCCAGTTTAATAAAATGGGCGTGTTTAAATTGAATCCCGAAGGTTTGAATACCGACGACCTGGAATTGGAACTCATCGATTTTGGCCTGGAGGAATTGGGAGAAAGTACTACCGATGACGGTAAAGAGATCATTGTTTTACGGGTAGCTTTCACCGATTTTGGCAACATGCAAAAAGCGCTGGAGGAAAAAAACATAACTCCTATCAGTGCAGAGCTGGAATGGATACCTACGACTACCGTACCGGTTACAGACGAACAGGCTGAAGACATCAGTAAGCTGATTGAGCGCCTGGAACAGGACGAAGATGTTCAGAAAGTTTTCCATAATATGGGATAAATAAAGTGATAGATCATGGCTGATAGTTGATAGCCGCTTTGCGTGCCGTCAATGAGCCATGATCTATTAACCATTAACTATTCCTATATTTGTTTCAATGGATAATGATAAAGAAGTTGAAGCATTATTGACCCTGATCGAAGACCCTGATGCCGAAGTATTTGAAGCGGTAAGTAATCGTATTATCTCTTATGGTACACCTATCATTGCCAGCCTTGAAAACCTTTGGGAAAACACTATCGACAACCATGTGCAGGAGCGTATTGAACTGCTCATACACCGGCTTCATTTCATCGACCTTCGGAACGATTTTGTAGCGTGGAGCAATGCACCTCATCATGACCTGATACCGGGGGCTTTACTGGTAGCCAAGCTGCTTTACCCAGACCTGCATACAGGAAAAGTGATCCAGGATATCGAACGCCTGCGGCGTAATATCTGGATCGAATTAAACAACTATCTCACTCCTCTCGAACAGGTAAATGTTATTACCAGCATTTTATATAACTATTTCGGGTTGAAAGGATCGCTTGGAGAAGCGCGCTTACCCAACGAGTTCCTGATCTCCAGCATTATCGAATCCAAAAAAGGAAACCAGACAGGCAATGGTGTACTTTACCTCCTGCTTACCGAATTGCTGGATGTACCGATCAGGTTACTACCCATTCCCAACCAGTTTGTACTGGCTTATTTCAAATCGAAAACAGAGAAGGACGCAGAAAAGCTTCATTTGAATATAGAGTTTTTTATTGACCCTACTTTAGGACAGGTATTTAGCCATAACGACCTGTATAACTATTTTAATAAGATCTCGGTACCGGTAGTTCCCGATTATTTCAGACCTCAAAGCAATAAACAGGTAATAGCAAAATTGCTGGAAGATCTGGGCAAATGCTATGAAACGGACGACAAAGCCTATATGCTGGGAGAAATCGAAGAGCTGATCACCATCCTGAGAGATTAAGCATCCTCATCCCAACATTTTACGGGAATTGTTAAAAAAAACCAGAAAATTGTAAAGGGTTGTTAATTATACGAAAGAAATCGTAAATTGCTTAAAATTTTGGTGTATGGCAGACGTTAAAACATTGAAACCTACGGAAAGTGAACTGGAAATTTTGCAGGTACTCTGGCAAAAAGGAAAAGCAACAGTGAGAGAAGTGCATGAGGAACTGGTTACCGGAAAAGATATAGGTTATACCACTACCCTTAAGCTCATGCAGATTATGAATGACAAAGGATTGGTAGACAGGGACGACTCGGCCAGAACGCATATTTACAAAGCGGCTACAGACAAGGAAAATACCCAGAAATTTTTGTTGAATAAGTTTATTGGCAACCTCTTTGGTGGGTCATCAACTCAGTTGGTAATGCAGGCTTTGGGTAGCCAGCAGGTTACCGAAGAAGAGTTAGACCAGATACAATCTTTGATTGACAACTTAAAGAAAAAATAAACCATGAACGCAAGTTTGCAATCGGTACTAACTGCTTTAGGTAATGCTGTTATTAACAGCGTTTGGCAAACAGGCCTAATATGGCTGCTTGTTTTGGGCTATACACGTTTTCACAAACGCTTATCAGCTGAGCAGTTAAGTAATATTAGTTTTGTGGGACTTGTTACAGGGTTTATCGCTTTTGGTGCAACTTTCTTTGTTTCTTTAGTCAATACCCATTCAGTATCGGGCGTAGTAAAATGGATCGGCAATATTCAATCATCTCAGCCTATTATAATGTATGCGGCCATTGCCTATATGATTCTTTTAATACTGCCAATCATTAAGCTGGTAATAGGTACGCAAAGTATTTACAGATTGCGCAGCCAGGGCCTGGGAAAAGTACCGGGACATTTAAAAATATTCCTGCTGGATGCTTCGCAATATTTAGATATTAAAAGAAAGGTAAAGATATTTACATCCACTATTATCTCCTCTCCGTTAACGGTAGGTTTTCTTAAACCCGTTATCTTATTACCGGTTGCGATGGTCAACCAGTTGAGTATGGAACAAACTCAGGCGATCATTTTACATGAGCTCGCTCATATCAGGAGAAATGATTATCTGCAAAACCTGATCACACAAATCATCCTGACCATTCTTTACTTTAATCCGTTTGTAAGATTCTTGGCGAAGATGCAGAACCTGGAGCGTGAAAAATCGGCTGACAACTGGGTGATGCAGTTTGAATATGATAATTGTATGTATGCCAAAACCCTGCTGTTACTGGCCAGGCATAACACAGGGGCACCTGTCAGATTAGCAGTTCCTATATCAGGTAAACGATCGCCATTACTGGAAAGAGTTGAGTTCCTGTTAGGCTCCGGAAAGAGAAGATATCCTTCGGTAAAAAGTCTTTCTTTTTTATGCACTTTTATGGTAACCATGCTGGTGTGCTCCCTGCTGAACAGGCCGGCTGCTGATCATCAAATCGATCCTCAAATTGCCTGGACAATGCAACAACCGGCAGCGGCCAAGCCTCAATTTGCTTCCTATACTGAGCCCTTACCAGCTACAGCAGAAGTGGTGAGCGTAGTTATTGCTCCTAAGCCGATAACTGAAGAATCCCGGGAGACTCCCGCCACCTGTGACAAAAATAAAAGCAAGCCCCGTTGTGAAAAACAACTGGCAAAAACAGATGAAGGCGTTGATATAGAAAACACTCCGGCTATTTTTGTAAGTAACGTTGAAACAGTAATGCCGGTTTTGGCAGCGCAGGAGGAGAAAGAGATACAGGAAGCATTGAAAGCTACTCAAAAAGTTGTGGTTGAGCTTAGCTGGAAAGCTATAGATAACTCGCTTGCGGAAACCGTTACGCAACAGGAAAAGCAAGCCCTCAAAGAAGCTTACAGACAAAAACTACAAACCGCCAATTGGGAAAAACAAGCGGATATTTTACGCCTGCGCTACAAGGACAACAACTGGGAGCATGCTGTTAAGAAGCTGACATCAGCGGTTGCCGACATTACAGTTGATAGTATTTATAAAGAATACAAAAATGTAACCCAGGCACTCTATGGTTATAAACAACAGCTGGAACAGGACACCAAATCGCAGAAAAAAGAGATCACTGCTGTTGCGGACCTGATTCGCCAGTACAGAGTGGTTATACAAAAAATTGATAGCGTAAGAAGCAAAAAAGTAGTTGAGCTATAGTACAAAGCAGCTTTTACCGGTTCTGTTGTAAAAGACCTGCTCAACCTGCTCCTGCAACACTTATTTCTGTTCTCATGGCTTAAATTTTTATTTTTGTTGAAGAGAAAGGACAATTATGCGTATTACAGCAGAAAACAGATTCAAGAAATTAATTGTTATTGGTGACCGGATACTGATTAAACCCCAGAAGCCCGATGAGCGTACTGCCAGTGGTTTATATTTACCGCCCGGTGTACAGGAGAAAGAAAAAGTACAACAGGGATATGTGATAAAAACCGGACCTGGTTATGCAATACCTGTAGCAGTGGATGATGAGCCCTGGAAAACCGAGGAGGACCAGGTAAAATATGTTCCCCTGCAGGCAAAGGAAGGCGACCTGGCTATATTTTTATTGAGCGGCGCAACAGAGATCATGTACGAAAATGAAAAATATTTTATCGTACCGCAAAGTGCCATACTCATGCTGGAACGGGAAGAAGATTTGTGATTACAGTTACTTCAAACATTATTCTAAATAACTCAAAGGCGTGATAAACTATTGGTATGAAAGGATTCAATGCAAATATTGAGCAGCTCACTTTAGAGAATAACCATTTCCGGAAGGTATTATATACTTCCGCGCATATGCAGTTAGTGTTGATGAGCTTGCTGCCAGGCGAAGAAATTGGCGAAGAAATACATGACGAGAACGACCAGTTTTTCCGCTTTGAACAAGGTACCGGCGAATGTTTTATCGATGGTAATAAGTACCCGGTGGCAGACGGCGACGTTATTATTATTCCGTCGGGCGCCAAACACAACGTCATTAACACAGGAGCCAACGCTTTAAAAATGTACACCATCTACGCTCCCCCTCATCATAAGGACGGCATTGTACGGCAGAAATTTTGCCGAAGCACATCGAAATTATTGCGGGTCGTGAAGAGGCTCGACTGATTTATTTGGGTGTATCTCATACCATGGTAAACAGTGGG
>JBCNOR010000233.1:0-7624 GCA_039593785.1 Niabella sp.
GAATTGAGTCGTAAAGTTGTGCAGCACTTCCATTTGGGAAATCACTCCGTGCCGTTCCGTCCGCAGGCATAAATAAAGTATCTCCATGCTCCAGTACAGCTTCGAAGCCTTTTGCCAGTTTTACGGCAGGAAAGTTCTCGTAATCAAACTGCTCGTTATAATTCGCATAGTTGGCCAGGCTTAATACTTCCCAGGGTTTCCTGTATAATTTGTGCTGCTCTTCAAAAGGAAATAATAATACCCGTTTACGTCCGGCAAACTGCGTATGCAGAATATGGCTGAGGTCTATATCAAAGTGCATATGCGTAATAGCGCCTTCTCCACCTACAAATAACATAGGGAATCGCTTCACAAAGCCTTTCATGTATTCATCCGGCCAGGTGAAGTCCTGTACAATTTGTGGCGCATGCTGAAATATATTGAACAAGAAAATGCGCAGGTCAACAGGTCCTTTTTTTACCATCTGCAGGTATTCGCCAAACTTCATGTAGGCGTCTGCTGTATTAATAGGAGTGTAAGAATCGCTTTTTACATTATTGTATACGCCTACTTCTTTTTCTCCTACAATATCAATAAAATAATCCCAGTTCCATTTATTATAGGCGGGCCATTGCTTTGCAAGTCCCTTAATGATCAGTGGTTGATTGGTGTTGTAGTAGTTCGTTTTAAAGTCGCTGGTAGAAATAGTTTCCACCGTTGGAATGGGTATTAGATTCATCGCTTCTTATTTAAACAAGCTGCAAAAATATGTAACAAAAAAAATAATATTGAAAAAAAATGACAGGAGGCAGAACCAGGAAACCTGCGCGATGTAGGATAGTGTATTTGTCTGAAAAGGAAACTTTTTGGAAACTATACAGTTTAGGCTCTTCATCGCCGGATCTGTACGCTAATGGTGCTGATTCAGTTCATTACTACGCATGATGTATTTTCCTATCACGTCGAACTCAATATTGACAATGCTGTTTTCCGTTACCTGTTTAATATTGGTGTGATTATAGGTGTAGGGGATAATCGCTACTTTAAAGCTGTTTCTTTTTACCTCAAAAACGGTTAAGCTGATGCCGTTAACACAGGCTGATCCTTTTTCTATAACCAGCGGGGCAAATTTTTCATCAAACTGAAATACATACTCCCAGCTACCTTCTTTTTCTGATACAGAAATACACTGAGCTGTGTCGTCTACATGTCCCTGAACAATATGACCATCCAGCCGCCCGTTCATAATCATGCATCGCTCCAGGTTTACTAAATCCCCCTCTTTCAGTGAGCCCAGGTTGGTTTTATTTAAGGTTTCGTCAATAGCTGTTACCGAATGAATGTTTCCTGCCACGGATTCTACAGTGAGGCATACCCCGTTATGGCTAATGCTTTGGTCTACCTTTAACTCGTGACTAACAGGACTTTCAATCCAGAATGTTTGGTTACTGCCTGCGACGGCTACTTTCTTTACTATTCCCAAGGTTTCAATAATACCTGTAAACATGGCGCTAATTTCTACACAATAACATAATATCCAAAATATTTGTTTGTAAAAAAGAATATACTATCTTTGCACTCTTAAAAAATTTACCAAAGGAGGTATATAAATTATGTTAATTATTGATTCTAAAGACTGCGAAAACATTGATAAAGCGCTGAAAAAGTACAAGAAGAAATTTGAGAAATCTAAAGTTCTTTTACAATTGCGTGAACGTCAAAGCTTTACAAAGCCATCTGTTAAACGTCGTGGAGAGGTTTTGAAAGCCGTTTACAAGCAGCAGATCGCCAGCGGTAAAATCGAATTATAATTAGAATAAGATTTTAAATAAATTGCAGTCTTACATTATTGTAGGACTTTTTTTATGCCTGATACGGATACATTTAATGAGCCAATCGACACTTTTATCAATTTTTTGAAATTTGAGAAAAGGTTTTCCCAGCATACAATATTGGCCTATAGTACCGATTTGAAGGATTTCAGGCTTTTTTTACTACGTATATTCGACGGCATTTCTTTTACGGAATTGAATTATCAACATGTACGAAGCTGGTTGGCCGACCTTAAAGAAAATAAGCTTACCTCCCGGAGTATTAATCGCAAGATATCTACGCTTAAGTCTTTTTTTAAATACCACCTCAGACACGGGAATATACAAGCCAACCCTATGGCTAAAATTGTTACCCCAAAAACGAGTAAACGCCTGCCGGTATTTATTAAGGAAGATGACGTTACGATATTAAAGGAAAGGGTTAGCACTGCCACAGAAGACTGGAAAACCCTGAATGAGAAAATGTTGATGACACTTTTTTATGCTACCGGTATGCGTTTAAGCGAGCTGATTAACCTGAAGGAAAGCCAGGTTGATTTTAGCAGGCAACAACTGAAGGTTTTAGGCAAGGGTAATAAAGAACGTAGCATTCCTCTTACCAAAAATGTATTACAGGATATCCGGGAATATATAGCGCTAAAAAGAAAGGAGTTTGAGCAGCCGGCAGCGGAATTAATGGTTACAGAAAAGGGCAAAAAGATGTATTCTAAATATGCCTATCTCCTGGTTAAAAAACTACTTTCAGAAGTGGCAACACTGGATAAAAAAAGTCCGCATGTGCTGCGCCACACGTTTGCTACCCATATGGTTAATAATGGAGCCGAGCTAAATGCGGTTAAAGAATTACTCGGTCATTCCAGCCTGGCTGCTACCCAGGTTTATACGCATAATACCATCGAAAAGCTAAAAGAGGTATATAAAAATGCGCACCCCAAAGCCTGAAATTTATATAAAAACTTTAGCAAATATTTTTTTGAGAATCGATGTTGTTTTTAGTAACTTTAGTTTATAGCTAAAACAGTTCTTTGAAAGGAATTTATTTCGATTATTCACTCTTAAATATATGAACTATGAATGTAAACATTCAAACGGTTAATTTCAATGCCGATCAGAAACTTATTGAATTGGTGAGCCGAAAAATGGAGAAGTTAAATACGTTTCATGATCGCATTATTGAGTCGGATGTTTTTTTAAAACTGGATAACGTGGTGCATAACATTAAGGACAAAATTGTAGAGATAAAAGTGCATGTACCCCGTCATAGTTTCTTTGTAAAGTCAACCAGTAAGTCCTTTGAAGAGTCATTTGACGCCGCTTTTGATTCTTTGGTAAACCAGGTGAAAAGACGAAAAGAAAAAATGATTGCTTAAATAAAATACTGGAAGCCCGTGACTTTAAACCACGGGCTTTTTTAATGCCTTGTTTCGGCCAGTTATGTATTAATATGCTAGCTGGTTCTTACCCTGCCTTTTTCTGATTCAGAGCCACCGGACTGTCGTATGTTAAGCGTTTTACCTTTGTTGAACCTGTAGGCAAAGCTTATGGTGAACACACGGCTATCCAGCTTGCTGAGCCAGTTGGCTTTTGAGTTGGCTATATTGCGGATATCTCCTCCGGGTTGATTAGTATAAAAAACGTCTGATAAATTGAATCGTACTGTTCCGTTGCCTTTCAGCACTTTTTGCGAAAGGCCGGAACGTACCTGCCATACCGGTATTGTTAAGAACTGGCCCGACAATATTCTTGTTTGATAAGAGCCTGCTAATTCGGCGCTTAAATTTTTAGTGATCGTAAATTGATTGGTTGGCCCCACATACCAATACCACCTGCTTTCATCCAGCGTCTGGCCATACAGTGTCGACTCAAAACCTACATTTTTGAACTCAGTATATAATTGTAAGGCCCACCATTTGTAGGGTTGCAGGTTGGCGTTCATGGTAAGGCCAAAAACCGTTTGCTGGCCATAGTTACCCGGTCTGCTGTAGTAAACGGTGCCCTTTTGTTCGTTCGTTTCCTGTATCAGATTTTTAATAATACTGTATTCGAGCGACGTGGTGATCTTGTTTTTGTAAGTGTGTGATAGTTCCAGGTTATAAGAGTAGGTGGGAACAAGAAAGGGGTTGCCCCCATAATAAGTAAACCGGTCGATAGGGTAGGTGAACGGATTCAGATCCTGGTAATTAGGCCGGTCAATCCTCCTGCCTAAAGAAAGACCCAACTGGTGGGTTTGAGCGCTATCCAGGCGATAAGCCACGTAAAGCGTGGGGAACAGGCCCGTATAGTTTCTGGTAAAGCTGGAGTCTGCAATCAGCGGATTGCCCAACTGGTGGCCGTCAACCCGGGTATTTTCAATCCTCATGCCCAATTGCAGGGACAGTTGATCCCAGTCTCTGGAGTAGTTGACGTAGCCCGCGTTAATATTCTCCTTGTATTTAAAACGATTGGAGAATTCATAATTAGGAGTAGCAATTCCATCTTCTACATCAAAGAATGATGCCGTATTGTCTGTATTTACAAAGCTGCTTTTAAAGCCTAATTCTATCTTACCTATTTTTTCCAGAGGATGGATATAATCTAACTTGGCTGTTTGTATCCTGATAGTAGCCGGAAGTGTAGATACCAAGAGGGATCGATCTGTTAAAACACCGCCAGGTGTAAAGCTGCTGTTGGTGAGGCTTTGAGCTTGATTGGCCCGGTACGAAATATAATCGGCATTAGCGGTTAGCTCTTTTCCTTTCTCATCAATTTTATAGCTATAGTTCAAATTTACGCTCCCGTTTGTCCATTTTCGGTCAGATTCACTTATTGCATTGATCAGGGCTGTAGGGGTATTATTGGCATCCAATACCCTGGCATTGTTGAGTATGCCTGATTTGAAGGGATTAATAAATCCGGATAGTACAGCTCCAAGAGTAGACTTTTTAGTCATGTAATAGTCTACGCCAATCCTGGCGTTCTGGCCTGTTGATTTTCTTTTTATATAAGAGTTTTGCGAAAAGCCTGAATTGTAGGTTCCGTCAGGCTTGTAGTAATACCGGTTGATAGTCAGGTCCTGGTAGTTATTGTTTTGATTCCAGCTGAAATTGCTGAAGAAGTTGAATTTATTAATGCGGTAATTAAAATTCAAGCTGTTATTAGAACGCAGGTATTTTCCCTGTCCGTAACTAAGATTGATACCGCCATTTAATCCCCTTGCTGTATTCTTTTTTAGCTTTATATTGATGATGCCTGCATTGCCTGCAGCATCATAACCCGCCGGGGGCGTAGTCATTAATTCAATGGCATCGATAGCGCCGGATGGCAGTGAACGTAAATAATTAGCCAGATCGCCCGCAGCCATATAAGTAGGCTTATTGTCAATAAAAACAACTACACCTGATTTGCCTTTCATGGAAATATTACCGTCTATGTCAACCAGCACCCCGGGTGCTTTTTCAAGTACGTCCAGCGAGGTGGTACCGGCATTGCTGATCAATGCGTCAGGATTCACAACTACACGGTCAATTTTCTTTTGTATGAATGGCCTGGTGGCAGATACTTTTACGGATTCCAGCTCATTTACCCTTGGTATCATTTGAATGGCGGTAAGATTGACGTCCTGGTTGGTATTATCGATGTCGATAGGCTTACTATAATAGGATTGATAGCCGATATGGGTTATATGCAGGAAGTAACTCCCGTTTTTTAACTGGTTAAAATCAAACCTGCCGGTAGAGTCAGGAATAGTTGTTTTAACTAGTTGGGAATCTTTAACCGTTACCAGGTTTAATACAGGTAGCTCACCTGTTGTTAGTCCTTCCAGTTTTCCTTTTATAGAACCTTGTTGGGCTAAAAGCGTATAATTGCTGCAAATTATTGTAAAGATCAATAACAGGCGTTTTTTAAACAGTCGATGGATATACATGACGATTCCGGTGTGGTGAATTTATTGTTTTAAACAGGCTGATAGGCCACTTTTTGGTTTTAATAAAAATAGGGTAGCTTAACTGATCTGTATTGTTAAAAGGGATGAGTGGTAAAATACTTCCTTGACAGTTGCTGCATTTTGTACAGAAAAGTTTTCTATGAGTGTTTTTATTAAAGGCAGGGGCGGTGTAGAAAAATAGGAACCGGACTTAATTTATACCTGGCTTTGCGCACCAGCCGCCGCGGCCATGGTAATATATGGCCCGGTTTTCCCGCTGTAAATAAAGTGCCTGGTATGGTGCCGTGCGATCTTTATATAGGATTTCACCCCGGTTTTTGTTCAACAGGTAAAGGGTGGTTACTGCTACCCCGGATAGATTATTAAAAAGATTGATTAACAGTGATTTTCTAAGGCTAGAGCAGGAAAAAGACAGATCATAATAAATTTTTATAAAAATATTGTTTGGGTATTTTGAGGTTTGGAAAATTCCCCCTACTTTTGCCTTCCAAATTTTGAGGGTGTTACTAGTTGTATATCTACGGGTAGTAAAAAATCTGGAAAATTTAGTTCTTTATTTAAAAGCCGAAGTAGCTCAGTTGGTAGAGCAGCTGATTTGTAATCAGCAGGTCGCGGGTTCGACTCCCTTCTTCGGCTCAGTTAAGTTAGCAAGTTAACTGGTTGACATGATGACAAGGATATTCCTTTTCAACTTTTCAACCTGTCAACTTTTAAACTAACAAGGGTAGTTGGCCGAGTGGTTAAAGGCGACAGACTGTAAATCTGTTCTCTCACGAGTACGGAGGTTCGAATCCTTCACTGCCCACATTTAGTTCTTTGAGTTTTGAATGCTTATATTTAAGCTTCAGAATTAATTAGCGGGAGTAGCTCATTTGGTAGAGCGGTAGCCTTCCAAGCTTCAGGTGGCCGGTTCGAGCCCGGTCTCCCGCTCTTTGTAGATGACAGAGATGAGATAACGGATGACAGCGATTGGAATGAAAACTGTCAACCTACAACAGTCAGCTGTCAGCTTAGGCAAATGCTGTTGTAGCTCAGGGGTAGAGCACTTCCTTGGTAAGGAAGAGGTCGAGAGTTCAATTCTCTTCAACAGCTCCAACTGTGTACAGTAGTACAAACATGCGACACAACAAGGCTTTTAGTAAATTTGCTGTATCGTACAAGAATATAAAAACAACTTTAAAAACAGATAACAATGTCAAAAGAGACCTTTAAGAGGGAGAAACCCCACGTAAACATTGGTACTATTGGTCACGTTGACCATGGTAAAACAACTTTGACAGCAGCTATTACTGAAGTTCTTGCGAAAAAAGGTTTAGCTACTGCGAAGAAATATGACGATATCGATGGTGCACCTGAAGAAAAAGAAAGGGGTATCACAATTAATACTGCTCACGTAGAATATCAAACTGACAGCCGTCACTACGCACACGTTGACTGCCCAGGTCACGCTGACTACGTAAAAAATATGATCACTGGTGCTGCTCAGATGGATGGCGCTATCCTTGTAGTTGCTGCCACTGACGGTCCTATGCCTCAAACTAAAGAACACATCCTTTTGGCTGCACAGGTAGGTGTACCAAAAATGGTTGTTTTCTTAAACAAAGTTGACCTGGTTGACGATCCTGAACTTTTAGACTTAGTTGAAATGGAAGTTCGTGATGAGTTAAGCAAGCGTGGCTTTGATGGTGATAACACTCCAATCATTAAAGGTTCTGCAACCGGCGCATTAGCTGGCGACGAAAAATGGGTTGGTGCTATCACTGAATTGATGGATGCAGTTGATACTTACATTCCTCTTCCTCCCCGTCCGGTAGATCTTCCAATGCTGATGTCTGTAGAAGATGTATTCTCTATCACAGGTCGTGGTACAGTTGCTACAGGTCGTATT
>JBCNOR010000234.1:0-7623 GCA_039593785.1 Niabella sp.
CTTCAGCTTGGCGTTGAGGGCTTCAAGCACGGCTTTCGGCGGACGTTACCTATGTAGATGTATCGCCAAAAATTGGTGCAGCAGTCAACTCGCAATTGCTCAAAAATGGCACATCAGGTGAATTGATATGGATGAATGAAATTCCCAGGAAATGGAATGAGCGCAACTACTACTACCCTATTCCATTGAATGATCTGCAGCGTAATCCTAATTTAAAACAAAACCCGGGCTGGGAATAAAGACAATCTCAAAATATAGTATATGAATTTAAAAACATGGACCGTTGCTGCTTTTATGCTGGCCACTACCTGTGGCATTAAAGCCCAGAAAATTACGGTAGGCAGTTTTAATATCCGGTATGATAATCCGGGCGATTCGGGTAATCTTTGGAAGGACCGCGCGCCTGTTGTTGCCAACCTGATCCGTTTTCACGGCTTTGATATATTGGGCATACAGGAAGGCCTGATCAATCAACTCAATGATATCAATACCGCATTACCTGAATACGGCCGGTACGGTAAAGGCCGGGATGATGGTAAGGAAGGGGGCGAGCACTCGGCAATCTTCTACAAAAAAGATCGTTTTAAATTGCTGAAAAGCGGGGACTTCTGGTTATCTGAGTCGCCTGACCAACCTGGCAAAGGCTGGGATGCCACCTGCTGTAACCGTATCTGCTCCTGGGTATACCTGGAGGATCTGAAAACGCAGAAAAAATTCTATGCTTTTAATGTGCATTATGATCACCAGGGTGTGATAGCCCTCCGGGAAAGCAGCAAGCTGGTTCTGAAAAAGATCACCGAAATAGCGGGCAACCATCCGGTATTGCTAACCGGCGACTTCAATGGAAACCGCGAAAGTGAATGGTACCAGCACCTGGCTAATTCTGATTTGTTGTCAGATGTTTATACCAAAGTGAAATTTCCTTATGCTAATAACTCATCAGCCAATGGTTTTAAAGTACCGCGGGGGCATGCGGTTATTGACCACATTTTCATGACCAAACAGTTCAATGCCACCAGGTGGGGCATTTTAACCGATACTTATTTTGGCAAATTCCCATCGGATCATTTTCCTGTTTTAGCTGAAGTGGAACTTAAATAAAGTATAGTCTTTTTATTAAAAATTAATCTCCCGGACTCAATACCGGGAGATTTTTTATCCTGTTATCGGAACCTTTTAAACACGATCAGCGGGTTCTATAATCCCACACAAAGACCTGCTGCTTCAGCCATGCAAAAAAAATGTTCCCACCTTCCATGGTGAGAACAATAGTATAGTTCAACCCTGATTACGGACTATCTGCCAATCGAATCATTGGCAGCACCTTCAAAAGTACTGGTGTCACCAGGACTTTGAGTTGTATCCGTTCCGGGAGTAGTGTTTACATCACCAGCTCCCGGTGTTGTTGTGTTCATGTCACCGGCCCCGGGACTTATTGTTGTGTCTGAGGTTTCAGCATCCTGGTTGGCACCGTTGTTACAACTTGCGAAAAATGCCAGGCTCATGGCGAGGAATAAAATCTTCATAAAATAAATTGATGGTTTAGAAAATAAAATAAGTACTGTTCCAAATTCCGTACCGCGTCGTTAATCCACCTATGATCATATGATTCTTCTGTAAACTGCTGGTATTGCCGGTCTGCCGGTGTTTGGACACGGGGAATTCAGGCAACAATGTAGAAGAATCGACACATCCATAAACGGTCTGAAACTATTGATACTTATTGACCAGGCATCATGCATCGGCAACTGGTGCTCTTTTAATTTACACTTCTTTCAGCAAACAGATCCGCAAATCAGTACTCCGATAATACGTTATGAATGATGCGGCCGCCATCCAAAGCAAGTTGAGTCAAAACAACAGTGCTGGCTATAACCCCGGGCATATATCTGTATGGTTAAAACAGGCCAACTGACGGCCAGCTGCATTAATCGTTACTGCGGAGCTTTCCTGAACAATTTAGCTACTATTGAAAATCCTGTACACTGGGTAAACCTCTTCAAAGCTTGATTGTAAATCTGTTTAAGCCAACCCCGTAACACACTTACTATGCGTATTTCTATCAATACCAACATTTTGGCCCAGGATTTGTTATGTATTGAAAAGATAGCTGAGCCCAAATCCCTCTAATAAATCAATGCATATGCACTTAGAAATCACTAATTGGATCACGATACCTGTAAGCGACAGGCAGAGAGCCTTCAATTTCTATGCCCGTGTGCTGAACCTGCCAGCTATTGATTTCAGGATTGAGCATACTAATATAGCTTATTTACCGGATGCTGTTAACGGCGGCTATTGTGGCAGTATGATAGAGCGAGATCATGTTAGCGGGGAACTGAGCCCTTCACTCGTTTACATTTATGCTTTTGGTGATATTGATGAGGTCGCCGGCCGAATTACCGCTTCTGGAGGTAATATCCTGTCTTTAAAAACAGATGTGTACCCGGAAGATGGGATCTTTATCATCTTCGAGGATACGGAGGCCAATAAAATAGCATTTGTAGGTTTACGTGCATCACAGGCTCAAAAGCATACTGCCTGATATCATTTTATCTGTATAATTACGCCCAATCATCATTTTACATGGGTAATGCCTGTTTATCTTAATTTTTATTAGTTTCGCCAGCCTTAAATAATTACCGGCATCCTAATTTAATTTGATGATTAAAATAAACGCTACACTCTCATACCCCTCCGAAAATGCAGTATTTTGTTTTGCGCTGGCTTCCGAAGCTGCAGAAGTGTTTACCGGGCATCCCGTATTAATTACCGGTATTGGTAAAGTGAACGCCGCTTATGAATTAACCAAATCTATTTTCACGCGCAAGCCGGATCTCATCGTAAACCTCGGATCTGCAGGAAGCAGTTATTTTCCGAAAGGCAGCGTGGTATGTTGCACCCGATTTATACAACGTGATATGGATGTAAGGGGATTGGGTTATGAGCTATATGAAACGCCGCTTTCCAATATGCCGGTTGTACTGGAATATGGCTTGGCCCTGGAAGGCATACCCGAGGCCATTTGCGGAACAGGCGACAATTTTGAAATGGGGCATGCTGCCACTGCTTATAATGTGGTAGATATGGAAGCGTATGCGCTGGCCATGATCGCTAAGAAAGAAAATATACCTTTTCTTTGTTTGAAATATATATCGGATGGTGCAGACGGAGATGCCGCTGAAGACTGGACGGTGCAGGTACATAAAGCTGCAGTAGCATACGGCAATATATTAAAGCTAAAAGTAAAAACACCTGCTGAATAATGCACAAAATTACCAGGCAGCCCTGCTATCATGCCCGTTAAAGTCCTGCCCTTTTACAGTTATCGAGCTATTTTTTTGCGGAAAGATCTTATAAAGACTACTCAGTGCTACTTTGCTCAGGGGCCTTCTGATCTCGCTTCCATTGTTCAGGCGTAGCAGGCAGCCCCCGCCGTTAACATCTTCCCCCAGGTAAGTAATTCGCGATAAGTTAATAATGGTGCTTTTATCAACTTTCAAAAGCTCTCTTGCTTTCAGATGTTGCTCGATACCAAGAATCCCCTCGTTTACCGTCTGGCATTCACCATTTTTGAGGGTTAATTTTGAAACGTTCCGATCAGACTCAACAAATAAAATATCCAGCTCATTTAAATAAAGCATCGACTGATGCGATTTAAAGCTCACGAATTGGCCCGGAGTTGGTTTCTCTTCCTCAGCTGTAATCTGCTCTACTACTTTGACAATGGCTCTTATAAACGGATCCTGCTGAACAGGCTTCATCACCAAAGCACTGATACCTATCTCAATAAACTGCTGTATCGCTTCCATTCCTTCCCTGGCAGCCAGTACCACTACTTTGGTCGGATTCTTATTCAACTTCCCGGCAGTACCATAATTAAAAATTTTTGAAATAGAAAGGTCGATCACCAGAACATCCGGCTTGTCGGATAAAAAAATCCCGCCTGCGTCCTCCGGAGCAGCATAGGGTAAAAAGGTGAATTTCTTAAAGCCGGTGTTTTCAATCCAGTATTTTATCAATTCATACGCCGCTTTACTTTTTTCAACGATCTGAACGCTGATAGCCATCTTATTCCGTTTGGTTTGTTATCTTATTAGCCAGGTCCTGCCTTAAGCAAGCCTTCAGAAAAAAAGCAATCACCTGGCATCTGTTTGTTTTACAAAAGCTGTTACCGGTAACTGCGTCTTCTGTCAAACAATTGCAAAATAAAGGACAAAACACTAATGATGCAAATAAATGATTGTTTTGTCCTTTTAATAAATTGTTTCGGCACATATAAAATTGAAAACAGCATGCTATTTCCCGCTAATACCGGGTGTTAAAAAGAGCAGCGAACATGCTAAAAAATAGCCATTTATAGCATTAAAAATATACTTGTAAAATAAAAAACCATTCCTGAAATAAGGTAATGAAAACGTCGGTTAGACGAAATATACAGATTGTCTATTGCAGGATTTCCAAGTCTTTTAGAACAGCCCTGGTGATATCTTTCCGGCAACGGGAAAAATCCGGGCGATTGTTTTTCCGGTCCTGTAACAACCGGGTAGCAAAGAAATAAGCCCGGCCTTTTGTTTCGATATATCCTACCCACCAGCCGGTATTAATACCACCGGCCATAGTCCATCCTGTTTTAGAACGCATGGTATCAACCGGGTTTTGTTCGGTGATCATCACTCTTTTTACGATGTCCATATTGCGTTTCGAAAACGGCAATTCTCCATCGTAAAGTTTTTTAAGCAACTTTACCTGTTCTACCGGGGAAATACCCAGGGGACCAAAGTTCCAGAAATCGGCTTCATTACGTGAAACATTCGCATTTCCATACCCGCAGCGAGCCAGGTAGTCTTTATATACTTCCCGGTCGATCTTTTTAGCCAGCTCAATAAAAGCCTAGCCGGCCGATAGTTCAAATGCGCTTTTGACACTGATGTCGTGATAAATATCGGGCCGGTAACCATATTTTACTGTTTCTGTAGCACCGGGCCATTTAACAATAGCGTTTTCATCTGCAATCGTTTTTGTCTCCAGGAAAATAAGCAGGTTAATTATTTTAAAAGTGGAGGCCGGTAAATTGCGTGTATTAGCACCAACACTGTCCGAAACAATCCATTGCTGTTTCGAATGATCATAGATCACCACTGAGCCCCTTACTCCACATTGATCAAAATAGCGACTAAAATCAGTACGAATAACATAGTTATCTATTACTTCATTATAAAGTTTTACAGATCGAACCGACTGCCCGGAACTATTGCAGGTTATAAATAATACTGCTGCAATAAATGATAATAATTGTACAACCTGTCTCATTGTCTATTTTGAATAATCCGCGTAGTAAATAATGCCGGTAAATCTCTCGCTTCTTTGTGATTTCTGCAAATTAATTGGACGATTCATTCTTTAATAATCGAAGCCTTTACAGCCATCTGTTAAAACAACTGCTTTCCTTAAATAATTGTTAAGTCCGCTCGATGCAGTCAATCAGGTGTAACATCTCAAACTTTTCTGCGAATAATAGATATAAAGCATTAGCAAATGAGTTTAACTGATCAACCGAATCAAATGAATGAAAACAGGAAACTGCTCTTCACCTTAGCAAAACTGCCATTCACCGGTGATCTTAATGTTGTTCATCCTTTTGCTCTTGTACCAGGGCTTTAACCAGTCGTATGTTTGTGAAACAAATAATAAATAACTATCAAAAAATAATACAATGAAAAATCTGATCCTCTCTGCCGCAGTAATCCTTACATTAACATTTAACGCAGCTGCTTCTACAGTAAAACCTGTTAATGAGAAAGCGCAAAAAACATTTAACCTGCTTTTTAAAGATGCCAGCAACGTGAAATGGAGCGATGCGGGAACCGGTTATGAAGCTTTTTTCGATAGCGATGGTATCAAAACCCGCGTGACCATTGATGAGAAAGGTACCCTGTTGCAAACTATACGTTACTACAGTGAAAAAGACTTACCTGCTAATGTACTTTACAATGTAAAAAATGATTATAAAGGCAAAACAGTATTCGGGGTAACAGAGGTAACCAACAAGAATGGTGTCAACTACCGTATTGTGTTAAAAGACGATAAATACTACACCCATATCAATGCGAACAACAGCGGCGATACCGAGTTAGTAGCAAGACATAAAAGAGGCGACAAATAAGCCGCTAAATATTTTCTCATGTAAAACAACGGAGGGGATTTCTATCTTCTCCTTTTTTATGCTCATCTGTTTACCTTTTAATACTTTGAGCACCTTATTGTTGAGTGCAATATTAATGCAACCCTTATACCACTTCGAATCTGGGTTGCAGAAACAGGATTATATAATAAAATAGCCCACGGTTTAAACCTGGGCTATTTTATTGCCATCCTAAATCCATTATTGATTATCGACTTTTGCTTCAATAACATTTTGAATACTCACCGGTAATTTAGACAACAGGTCATAGCCGGTAAGCTGCTCAATCTGGTCTACCGATACCCGGTATTGTTTCCAGTCTGCATTTACGGTATTGGTATTGGGTGTGTTGATCGCAATAACGCGTGTATTTTCAGCAACACGGCCCAGATCATCATTGCCATTATTCAGCAACACTACCACTTTCCATACGTTGGAAGGTATTACTATGTTGCCGTTGGCAATAGTGCCTGCGTTACCGTAGCTTCCCATTATCACATAAGCCTCCTGTCCACCGCTCACCTGTGTTCTGATATACTGTTCAAAATTGTTCCAGGTTTGCTGGTTATTCTGCGGCGCCTGTGGAATCATATTGGTCATTAAAAAGGTAGATGAGTTAGCGTTAACACTGGAGGTTCTGTCGGCGCTGGGCACATTATGACCGCGGTCATAGCCCGATCCCATATAGCTGCTGGATTGCACTACAAACCAGCCGTTTTGCAACCCGGCCCATGCGGCAAAATCATCCTGCCTGTCAGCTGCGCCGGTAATATTAGAAGCGTCGATATGCCAGGATACCCAATTAGGCGTAGCGCGTGTTTTGGAATACGACTGTATATAGTAATGCTGGTTAATAAGAAAGTTCTCTGCCATGGTCAACACCGAATCAGCGTTGGACGGATTACCAAAAAGCAGGTTCGAGTTATCACCCGTAGCCGGCGGAGCATCTGGTCCAACCGTAACATAGCGGCCACTCGCGGGGGGATTAACGATAGTGGTATCGCCACCATTACCAGTTGTATCAATGATCCCTGAGTTATTAGATGCCCCTTTGAAAATGATATTATCTATATTGATACGGGTGCTGCCTGTTTTAACGATCCTGATCTGTATGGGTGTATTTCCCGGTATATCGAAACTATCTATACGAAACACTTTACTGTTTACAGTTACAGGCTGACCTACCATTGAAAATGTTTGCCCGTCCGAACTGGTTTGTAATTGCCAGGTAGAGCTGCCATCATTGCCATAGGTTGCCGTAGCAATAAAGATCTTTTTCAGACCGGTGATCTTAAAATTAGTGGTAATATTCCCGTTTCTTAAACGTACTGACCATAAGCTATCCTTTGTATCCGCTGTGGTGTTGCCTATCAGTGCGTCGTCGAAAGACCAGCTGCCTGTTTTTAAATCAACATTGGCAATTGCATAAGCTGCTTTCT
>JBCNOR010000235.1:0-7597 GCA_039593785.1 Niabella sp.
CATTCACAAAAAAACAAATTGAAAACAACTTCAATTTGTTTTGTCCAAAATCAATACTGTAAAGGATTACAGCATATTTTACCAACTATTTTTTGCTATTATACCCGAATTTAGAACATCAAATAAAAGTATCCGGAGGACCATTTTCAACGTTTGGTCAATCCTTTTTGTATGCTATTAAATAAAAATAATTCACCGAATCGTTCTCTGCTGGCGGATACAGAATAATAATTCCTAAAAAGAATAGCTGCCTGACTGCAATTCATAAACCCGGTATCCATTTTCATTGGGAAGTTTTTGGATACGCCCTTTCGTTTCGCTGATCTGCGTGCTTTCCTGGTCCCTTATTTTCAAAACAGCCGTAGTGTTGGGAGGTATGGTCAGCTTTAAGTGCAATTGTCCGGCACTACGCTTCCAGTGCGTTTCAATGAAACCTGAAGGTCCGTCATAGCCCGCCGCTACCCATGGCAGCTCACTGTCCCCCAAGTCAGGCTGCTGAATAATAATGCCGGAAAAGCCCGCCCCGTTTTTTTTAATGCCTGCCAGCCCTTCAATGAACCATGCGCCCGGAAATAAAAACGAACTATGCAGTAAAGAATGGCCCGGCAAATTCTTCTCCCACATTTCCCAGATAGTAGTGGCGTCATTTTCCTTCATATATCCCCACCCGGGATAGTTGGTCTTAGAAAGCATCGTAAAAATGAGGTCATCTCTTTGCTCCTGTCTCAACAATTTAAAAAGCACCGTACCACCTGTGATGCCGGCAGATATATTTCCTTTGTTTTTTACCAGTATCTCATGTTCCAGTGCCTGCATCACTTTGGGTCGAAGTCTGGCAGGTACCATTTCCGACAAAAGCGCCATCGCCAGGTTCGCAGCGCTTCCGTCCGAATAGGTGCTGTTTGCCGCATTAAAAAACTTTTGATGAATAGCCAGGGATGCATTATTGGCTTTACGCTCCCAATCCCGGGCGTCCTGATCATATCCTAGTACCTGCGCTATTTTTTTGGCTGTTCTTAAATTATAAACCCGGTAGCAATTATTAAAGAATAGTGTTTGCGGCTTATCATTATTCATGCCCTCTGCTGTAGCATTAGGCCATAACCAGTCACCTAAAAAGTCCCACTGGCCGCCAAACCGTTTCAGCATATCATCTGTCACCTGTGTATCTAAAAATGATAGCCAGTTTTTCATCAGCTGGTAGTTTTCCTGAAGGATCTTTTTATCGCCGTAGTGCTCATACACATACCAGGGTAATGAGACCACTATACCACCCCAGGCCGGTCCTCCTCCACCCCAGTAAGTAGGCGCCGTATGCGGCAGGATGCCATTATTTAAGAAACGGCCACTGGTTACGGTTTTACGGGCGGTTTTGCTGTCATACATATTTCCTACCATGGACTCTGTTCCCTGTACATCGCGCCAGTCCTGCATCCACTTGGTATAAAATGCGCCCAGCTGGTAATTGTACATACCGGTTTCACTGGTTGCATGTGCATCTCCTCCATAGCCCATTCGTTCCCGCTGTGGACAGTCTACCACATAACCGCCTAAAGACAGGTTCTCAAAAGTCCAGCATACTTTATCATAGATCCAGTTCATTAATGTGTCGGAGCACTTAAAAGTCGTGGCGCTTTTATAGTTCGTTCTCACCAGCCAGCCGTTGATCAGGTCAAGCTTTGGAGCTTCTTTCATGCCTTTGATGGTAAGCCATCTGCCTGAGCTGTAATTAAAGCGGTTGCGGAACACTCCTTTGCCGGTTTTACCAATAATAAAACTGCTCCTGATGTTAAAAGTAGTCTCCATCTCTTTCCGTTCAGAAAAACTAAAACGGATGGTATCTCCGGGCTGGCCACTTACAGGTATTTCTGTCCAGCCTGCGAAATTAGTGCCGAAATCAACCCGGTAAGTGCCGTCCGGCCTATGTTCTATAGCTACCGGTTTAATAGCGGTCTGCAATTGGTTCTCTTCCACCATTTGAGCAGATACCAGCAATTGAGGGTGATAGACTTCAACAGGCTTCCAACCATCGCCGGCATCAGTAAGCAAATTCCAATCGTCATCCAACCGGCGATCATCCCATAGTTCTCCGCCCATATTTGAAAAATCCCAAACACCCAATAACTTATTAGGGCTCTTTTTGGTTATCCATTCCCGGTTTGTCAACAGGGTATCGAAGGGTAGATCGGCTTTCGAAGGATAGGCATTCCTGTAAAAAAATGCCTGGGCCGAAACAATAGGCGTTAATGGCCGGCCATTATTTTCAAGATGATATGGCCCGAAAACAGACCAGGAAGCACCTAACCAAATCCCGGCTATATTTTCACCTTTGTGAACAAGAGACGTAATATCGTAAGCTATATAGCGGGCTCGTTTGGTATGATCTGTTACTGCAGGCGCCAGTATACCATTTCCTACTTTAGTGCCATTTATATAAAGTTCATGATAGCCGACAGAAGCCACGTACATGAAAGCCCGGCCTGTATGATCTTCCAGCGTAAATGCCTTCTTCATCCACGGATCCCATATATTGCAGTCTGCCTTACCAGGAGTAAACTGCTGATCATCCCCGATCCATTGCGCCTTCCAATCATTTTGATTGAAAAAGCCCGTTGTAAAACTATTGATGTCACTCCATGCTGATGCCCGCGAACGTTCATCTTTTATACACACTTTCCAATAATAGGTTCTGTCGGACAGCAATGGTTGTCCCCGGTAAACAACCTGCTGGGTCTGCGACGAACGTACCCATTTGGAGTCCCATATATCTCCTTTATTGTTCTCCAGCAGTTCATTGCTTGAAGCTACAATTACACGGTAAGCTTCTTGCTTTTGCGCGTATAATCCTTCACTGAGTGCGCGTAGCTTCCAGCGCAGCCGCGGTTGTCGTTCATCAATCCCCTTTGGATTTACCATGTATTCGCAGGTCAGGTTATACAACCCTATTCTTTCTTTTTTATGGGGGGCAGCTAAACAACCCAGGCTGATAACCAGTACAAACAGTAATACAGTAATCGGTTTATGGTTCATCGCGGAGTTTTTGGCAAACAAATAATAATCTATAAATATACACCGTTTTCATTATTGGCTAACTTAATACGAGAACGTTACCGGCCGCTACCCTATTCAGTTTCACGTAGTTCATAACTATTTTTTAAAACAAACGGTTGCGCATTTAGCCTGTAAATAAGGAATAGTTCGTTATATTAGCCCCTCAAAATACTATTTGCAATGTCATATCCTTTTCAGATTAAGTCATTAGAACAATATCATACTGATTATAAAAAAAGCATTGAAGACCCGGAAGGATTCTGGAGCAGTGTAGCCGACAGCTTTGAATGGAGAAAGAAACAGCCGTTCAGTAAAAAAGGGCTGGAATGGAATTTTACAGAACCATCGGTAAAATGGTTTGAAGGAGCCAAACTCAATATAACCGAAAACTGCCTCGACAGGCACCTGGAATCTATTGGTGACCGGCCGGCGATTATTTGGGAACCAAACGATCCTAATGAAAAAGTAAGAACACTTACTTATAAAGTGTTACACAAAAAAGTATGCGAATTTGCGCAGGTATTGCGTAACAACGGGGTAAAAAAAGGAGACCGGGTTTGTATTTATATGGGGATGATCCCCGAGCTGGTTATTGCTGTTTTAGGCTGCGCCCGTATAGGCGCTATACACTCAGTAATATTTGGTGGATTTTCGGCCCAGAGTATTGCAGACAGGCTATATGATGCCGAAGCCGAATATATTATTACCTGCGATGGCGCTTTCCGCGGCGCTAAAGACATTCCTTTAAAATCTATTATAGATGACGCTTTAATCGGCAACCGAACTGTAAAAAGGGTGATTGTACATACCCGTACCCGCACTCCGGTAAGTATGATCAAAGGACGTGATATATGGTGGAGAGATGAGGTGGAAGACGTTGTAGAAAGCATGAATGAAGAAGTACTGAAGGTTCCGGCGGAGGAAATGGATGCAGAAGACCCGCTGTTTATCTTGTACACTTCAGGTAGCACAGGCAAACCTAAAGGGGTAGTGCATACTACAGCAGGCTATATGTTATGGACTACTTATACTTTTGTGAACGTATTTCAATATAACCCCGGCGATGTATTCTTCTGTACTGCAGATATAGGCTGGATCACAGGCCATAGCTATATCGTATACGGTCCTTTATTGGCAGGCGCCACCTGCCTGATGTTTGAAGGTATACCCACCTGGCCTGACGCCGGCAGATTTTGGGACATTGTAGACAAACATAAAGTAAATACACTTTATACTGCTCCTACAGCCATCCGCTCTTTAATGAGCTACGGGCTGGATCCATTGAAAGGCAAGGATCTTTCGAGCCTTAAAGTGCTGGGCACTGTTGGTGAGCCCATTAACGAAGAAGCATGGCATTGGTACGATGAACATATTGGCAAGAAGAAATGCCCGATCGTGGATACCTGGTGGCAAACAGAAACAGGCGGTATATTAATATCGAACCTGGCTGGTGTTACGCCCGCAAAACCAAGCTGGGCAACACTTCCGCTGCCGGGAGTAAAACCGGTATTAGTAGATGAGAAGGGAGAAGAAGTAACTGAATTAACGGATACGCATTATAGCGGCAACCTTTGCCTTACTATGCCCTGGCCTGGAATTTTACGCACTACCTGGGGAGATCATGAGCGTTGCAGGCAAACCTATTTTAGTACTTATGAGAATAAGTATTTTACGGGTGACGGCGCCTTTAAAGACGAAGAAGGGAATTTCCGTATCACAGGCCGTGTAGACGACGTATTAAATGTAAGCGGACACAGGTTGGGCACAGCTGAAGTAGAAAATGCAATCAATATGATGGCAGGTGTTGTAGAAAGCGCTGTTGTTGGTTACCCGCATGAGTTAAAAGGACAGGGTATCTACGCATACGTAGTACTGGATGGACGTAACCGGCATGAAGAAGATGACCAACTTACCAAGCAGGATCTGTTAGCAACCGTTTCCCGTATTATTGGCCCTATTGCCAAACCAGACAAAATACAATTTGTTAGCGCATTGCCCAAAACGCGCAGTGGCAAGATCATGCGCCGGATATTACGCAAGGTAGCTGAAGGAGAGCTTGAAAACCTGGGAGACACTTCTACCCTGTTAGACCCGGCGGTTGTAGATGAAATTAAAGAAGGTAAAATATAATTTACCAATAAAAAAAATAGACCGTGGTTTAAACCACGGTCTATTTTTTTACCGAATAGCTTTTATAAACTGTCGTACCAGCTCTATGTCCTTCACACCCGGCTCTGTCTCAAATTTGCTGTTAACGTCCAGCGAAAAAACCTGATGAGTGGTTATAAATAACTTCACCTGTTCTGCATCATCAACGCCAATACCGCCGCTTAAAAAATAAGGCTTATTGATTGGCGTATGCGTCAATACCGACCAGTCAAATTTCTTCCCTGTGCCTCCATATTCCTTTGCTTTGGTGTCAAATAAAAAATAATCGACACTATCTTCATAAGATGCCAGTAATTCAGCCAGAGCCGTTTCATCGCCCTTAACCCGAAAGGCTTTGATCACCGTAACTTCGCCCAACAGCGCCTTGCAAAACTCAGGGGTTTCATCTCCATGCAGCTGCACGGCATTCAGTCCGTAATCAGCAACTATCTGTAAAATATTTCCAACAGTTTCATTTACAAATACACCTACTTTTTGTATACCCGTAAACGCCTTTAAATCCCCCGCTATTATTTTATCCGCAACAAAGCGGGGCGACTTTTCATAAAAGATAAAGCCTGCATAATCGACTCCCGATGCAGCCAGTTCCTGCACCTGTTGCATGGAGGTCATACCACATACTTTTATACGGGCCTGATTCATTGAGCTGCTTTTAATTGCTCTACAAATGTTTGAAAAGCGGCTGGTGTATCGGCTTGCTTCATAAAATACTCCCCAATCAAAAACCCTTTGAACCCGTTTTGTTGAAAGAGCAGAATGTCTTCAATTTTATCGATGCCGCTTTCGGCTATCTTTATTTTATCTGCAGGCAATTGTTCGGCCATGCGAAGACTGCGTTCAATATCCACACTAAAAGTTTTTAAATCGCGGTTATTGATACCTACAATTTTAGTAGCATCACAAATATGTTCCAGCTCTTCTTCGGCATGTAATTCCAATATTGTTTGTAATCCCAATGAAGCAGCAAATGCTGCCAGATGTTGTACTTCCGCCGGTGTAAGACAGGCAGCTATTAACAGGATAACATCAGCACCGATAGATTTGGCCTCGGCTATCTGGTATTCATCCACTATAAAATCTTTTCTTAAGATCGGGACATCATTAGTTCTTGCCTCAATCAAATCGGCGTCTGAGCCGCCAAAGAAATTTTCATCGGTCAACACAGACAAACAGGCCGCACCATACCGGGTATAAGCCGATGTGATCTGTGTTACGTTGGCATCGTGTTTAATAAAACCTTTAGAAGGTGACTTTCTTTTAAACTCTGCAATAATGCCCGTGCTGCCCGGCTTTAATAAAGATTCGGACAATGACCGAGCCGGTAAAGCAAAAGCAGGCCTGGCTTCCAGTTGTTTTACAGAAGTTTTTGCTTTCCGATCTGCCACTTCCGTTTTTTTATGGGCTACAATGGTATCTAAAATATTCATGATCTTATTTCCGGGAACCGTATCAAAGAATCTTAATACGTTTTTTATTGTAAAGAAATTAGTTTTTGTAAGCAGGCATTGGCTTTACCCGATCTCAGACTTTCCTTTGCTGCAGCAAAAGCATCATCATAACCACTGAACTCACCTGTTACCTGCAAGGCAATGGCTGCGTTAGCCAGTACCACAGCTTCCTGTTCAGGCGTACCATTACCTTCCAGAATAGATTTAAATATCTGCGCTGCTTCTGCCACTGTGCTGCCCCCTGATATCGCTTCCGGCTTCACTTCCAGCCCGGCTAATTGAATCGCAGATAGTATCTTCTCTCCTTGTGGAGTTAATAGCTTGCTATCGCCGGTAAGGGACACTTCATCATAACCATCCAGTCCATGCACAATGGCAAACTGATTAGACTGCTGTTGTAAAAGATAATTATACAAACGTGCCATCTCAAGACTGTATACTCCTATAATACTATAAGCAGGAAACGCAGGATTTACAAGGGGACCGAGCATATTGAAAAAAGTACGCATACCCAGGTTTTTACGTATCGGCCCTACATTTTTTAAAGCGGGGTGAAATAAAGGTGCATGGAGAAAACAGATATTGGCTTCTTCCAGCTCCTTCCGGAGTGCATCGCCATCGTTCTTGAACCTATACCCCATTGATTCTATCACGTTGGAGGAACCACTGATGGCAGATGCACCGTAGTTACCATGCTTGCTTACTTTAACACCGGCGCCCGCCACAATAAAGCAGGACAAGGTAGAGATGTTAAAAGTATTTTTACCATCGCCACCGGTACCTACTATATCTAAAGTAGTCAAACCACTAAAATCTACACGCACACAAAGCTCCAGCAATGCGTCCTGGAAGCCTTGTAGCTCCTGTAGTGTAATGCTACGCATCAGGTATACGGTCATAAAGGCTGTTACTTCATGTTCGTTATATAC
>JBCNOR010000236.1:0-7588 GCA_039593785.1 Niabella sp.
TCAATAACGATCGGGGTGTAGAAGAAAGCAAACTTGAAAATTCTAGTGAAGACGGCAGTATAACAGGTATAGAAGCCCGGAATCCGATAGGAGAGGAAGTGGGTAACTCCAATTCACAAGGCGGAATAGAAGGCAACAACGGAAGTGATACAGAAGTGTTGGGAGAGAAGATAGAAAATAAGCAGACCAGTAAACGGAGTAAATTAAAAGCGCCGGGCTTGCTATTGCTGGCAGCATTAATTGGAGGCGGTGGTATATATTGGTTTCAAAAAGAAGATAAAACACCTTATGGTACGATTGTTTTTTCGAATAATAAGGAATGTATGTACTGGACAGTCGATCATTATGAAGCAATACCCTGTGGAAAGAGAGTAGATGATAGGATGGTAGTTGCATTGGATACGGTACTGCTTCGCCGGCAAAAAAAGCTGGATCCCAGAAATATTACGGCTAACGATATCCGTAAAGTGTATTATTTTAAATCGAAGGGTAAAATGGAGTTTTATGCAGCACCGGGAAATCATCCCATTGAAAGCAGGATGCGGCTAAAACCACTCACAGAGAATATGTATGAAAAATATTTGCAGCCCTTACATCACCAGGATACTATAAAAGAGGCTGTAAATTCCAGGGAAAGCCTTTCTTTTAATGAAAGCGATTTGTCGATCAGCTATTAATCAATAAGCCAATGCAACTTGGTATCTTTAACGGTCGTATTTACAAGCGCTGCCTTGCAATTATCGTTTTCTTAGGTATTACAGGTTGTAGTCCGGCTGTTGGTAAGAAACCGGCCAACAGAGATTTGGCTGAGACGGTATATGGCACTGTCCCCAAGCTATCGGCTTACAAAGTAATCGGCATCAAAGATGGCGACACTTTTGTGGTGTTGATGGATGGAGAAGAACAAGTAGTAAGATTGGCACATATTGATTGCCCTGAAAAAAAGCAGCCCTTTGGCGCGCGGGCGAAAGCATTTGTTTCCGATCAGGCATTTGGCAAGTATGTATCATTAGCACATAATAATAAATACGATCGCAATCACCGGCTGATTGCCGAAGTGATCCTGTCTGATGGCCGCAACCTGAATAAAGAACTGCTTAAAAATGGACTGGCCTGGCATTTCAAAAAATACTCTGATAATACCACCTATGCTGTCCTCGAAAATAAAGCCCGTAGGGCAAGGGTAGGCGTTTGGAGTGATCACAATCCCATAGCGCCCTGGGAATGGCGACAATCAAAACATACCGCCAAAACTCAACCGGTGAGATAATGGGGGAATTATAAAAGCCCATTACGGGTTCCCGTAAAAAACAGCCAACGGCCTTCCTTATTTTAGCTTTATGAAGGAGCCGCTTTAATACCGGCAGCTTTGGCCTTATCAATAAAAAACTACGCAAATGGAAAATGATCTAAAGCTTAAACTGGAACAACTGCATCAGCGGGTAGATGCACTCAAAGACCAGATCAATACCGAGGAAGCTACCAAGAATGCTTTTGTGATGCCCTTTATACAAATTATAGGGTACGATATCTTTAATCCCACCGAAGTGATCCCCGAATTTATTTGCGATATCGGCACCAAGAAAGGAGAGAAGATCGATTATGTAATCAAAAAAGATGGTGAGCCTATACTAATAATTGAATGTAAACATTGGAAAGAGAAGGCCGATGCGCACAACTCTCAGCTGCACCGGTATTTTCATGTTTCGAAATCCCGTTTCGGTGTTTTAACCAACGGTCATGTCTATAATTTTTATGCCGACCTGGAACGTCCTAATATTATGGACGACAAACCATTTTTTACATTGGATATCGCTAATCTGAAAGATTCTAACCTGAAGATCCTGGAAAATTTTACAAAACAGGGATATAATCTTGATAGCATTCTCGATTCTGCGGAAGCATTGAAATATATAAAAGCTGTTCGCGGTGAATTTGAAAAAGAATTGCAGGACCCGTCAGATGAACTGGTTAAGCTTTTGGTAAACCGTTTTTTTGAGAAACCTTTGACTGCCTCCAGGCTCAGCACTTTTAAAGAATATACACGAAGGGCTATATCCAATTCTATTAACGAATCCATTAGCTACCGGTTAAAAAATGCCCTGAGTATGAATGATAAGATTCCATCACAGCAACAGGAAGAATTGATATCGCCTATTGATGAAAATGCAGAGGGGGTAAAAGCAATTACGACAGAGGAAGAGATAGAGGGCTCACAGATCGTAAAAGCTATTTTAAGGGAAGCGGTTCCGGCTGCGCGTATTGCGTTCAGGGACACCCAATCTTATTTCGGTATTTTGCTGGACGATAATAACCGGAAACCCCTGGCCCGGCTTCATTTTAATTTCTCTAAGAAATATCTCGAGCTCTTTCATAATGGAAAAGACAACGGAGAGCGGAAACTGTTGGAGTCGCTGGATGATATTTATAAATACAGGAAAGAGCTGTTAAACACTGTCCATAATTACCAGCAAAATATTATAGTAACAGAAACCCCCAATACTGCATCATGAACCGACTCATCGCCATTTTTATTTTTAGTTTGATAACACAGGTATCCTGCGCGCAAAAGTCCCTGCTGCATGTTGTTAAAACAAAGAACGGCACCACCGTCAATTTGTATAGCGACAATACCTGGGACTATGCCAATGCCACACCATCCCAGGGAAAGGTGAGCGCCATTTCATATCAATACGGAACGGCATCAGAAGGCTCGGGTAACGCTGGTAGTAAAACCCGCAGCGTAAAGAAAACAACCGGCACCCGCAAGCCAGCTTCAGGCAGGGTATACCATACCGGACCCAGGGGCGGTTGCTATTATTATACGGCTGGTGGTAGCAAGGTATACGTAGATCGCAGTTATTGCAATTAAAGTAGGGCCGGGTAAACTTGATTTAAAGGGATAGTGGGGGCAGTTTAACCGGTACTGTTGAAATAGAAATAGTGGAATGATTTGCAGGTGCAGTTCACTGCTCTTCTATTGTAGTGGATAATCGCTTTTTTTGATCCCTGGGTTTTCAACGTCGTTCTATAAAGCCTGGCAGATGGCTATATGTTGGGTTCGGGCGAAAATTGTATTGCTATAATTGCCCACCAGCAAAAACCTGTCATGATGATGGTCAATGATCCTGTAACCGGACAGGGCTTTAGGCAATTCAATATCGATCAATTGCCTGCTGGTTATATCCAGCAATTTTTGTTGATTGTTCCAGTCGTCTGATTGAAAAGCCGGGGTTAGGATAGCATATTGCCGGATGATGAAAAGATACATTCTTTGCCTCCTTTTTTGGTCTCTTTGTATAATCGCCCTAACGAAAATAAGGTTTGTATTACTTTACCATTGCTATCTATGCTGGCTAATTCAGAAAATTCCATCCCCGGTTTTAAATACCCGCTTTCCCTGTTTCCTATTCCATAAACATAAGAAAAATTTTCGCGGTTTAAAGCATGTAACAATGCATGGGTCTTACCAGGCTTTGCAAAGCAGGTTTCATTCAAAGAAATTGCATGTTGATTTTGCCAATACTTCAAATTCATCCATTGTGCTTTTTTTCATGCATGTCAATTTGCAGGTCAGCCACGTAAACAGGAAATAAGCCCGAACTGCGAAATAGCATCGGGATGGTATTGCTGTCTGTATTGCCGGCTGAAGGATATTGGACGAGCTTTTTATCAAAGCCCGGGAATTTTATTTTGGGTAAATGATTGACGATAGGAATTTTCAAAGGCTGTTCCTTATTGTTTTCATCGTATACTACAATAAAATCATGCTCTGAACTATAGAGCCCTGCATAATGTTCGAAATGAAAAAAGGAAGGAGCCGTAAAGGGATCCGGTTCCCAAAAGTCAATAGTTGTGTCGTGCATCCGGTCGCCTGACCACCACTGTAAATAATACTGATCATCCAAAGAAGAAAACCCGATAACAGTCCCGCTTTCCATCAGGCTAAGCCTGTATAGTTGCCGGCGGTCGGCTTCTTCAATCCGGATGGTATGAATGGGGCTTAACTTCATTGGATTTTTTTTAGCGTTATGATTTTTTCTTTAAGATCTTTTTGGCCCTGGATCTGAAAGCAGGCGCAGCGTTGGGCATCCTTACTTCTACTATTGTCTTTAGCTCAGGTAGTATTTCAGGGTACAGTTTAGTAAGCTTTTCGAGTATACCTAATGCGTAAGCCTGTGCCGCGATGGTTTCATCCGGGTTGGCTATATATTCAAAGCAACTATCCATAAGCACGCCATGGTAATTTTCAGGTATTTCGGGAAGCTGATCGAATATGCGTAGTATATTTCTTCTTACAGCGGCAGGTTGTCCCGGAGCGTTGAGTTGTTTTACGATTTTCTTATAATGCTTTTCGATCAGCTGTGGTTGATTAATGGCTGCATAACTTAAAGGCCAGGCAGCCCTTTGAACAATGCGATAGTCCTTATGGGTGAGAAAGACTTTTAGCAGTTCATCAAAATGTTTTTGGTTGTGGCCCACCCAGCTCACCACTTCATCAGCCTGTTCCTTTGAGTAGCCCTTCTGTAATAGTATATCCAGGTTCATGGCACCAAAATAAAAAAAAATAGAAATTTTTTTAGAAATTGTTTGGCTGTTAATTTTTCCGCTCCTATATTTGCACTCCCAATTTGAAAGGATCGGTAGTTCAGTTGGTTAGAATGCCGCCCTGTCACGGCGGAGGTCGCGGGTTCGAGTCCCGTCCGGTCCGCAAAAAGGCTCTGAGAAATCGGAGCCTTTTGCTTTTGTAACCCATAAAAAATGCCGCACCCGATGCCGCACTATGTTTATATTATCAAAAGTTTAGTAGACGGGGATCAAGGATCAGGTTGAAAAGTTGTGGAGTAAATAAATTGCAGTACTATCCACAAGGGTGATAGTAATTCTCATGATAACAGCGGGTATCTGAAGTTCAGGTCTACACCACATAATGAATGCCCTTATAGCCATGTAAGCTACCAATAATCATTAGTATGATACTCCAGTTCTTCACCATACTCGTTAAAAGATCGTTGGTCCGTCATTAAAATTCTTGAGGCACGATCGGTCTTGTTGAATTTGCTTTTTGAAAAGGATCCGGGGAGCTTTTTCACGATATTGCCTTTTTTGTCAATCAATACATTGGTATCATCCTTTAATACTACCAATGCCAATTGTGAAGTGGGATAAAAATACCGGGCATACTTATATTGGCAGGGAATTACAAGTTCGCCCCTGGTATTTATGTAACCATAATTCCTGGTACTGTTTCTTACCACAGCCAGTCCGGCGCTAAACCCTTCCGCGTCCTCATAACCTTTAGCTGTCAGGTCGATCTTTATATTGCACAAAGTGTCAATGAAATAATTTTTCGTGTCAATGTATCCTTCTTTGTTGGTATAGCGTTTACCAACCAGTAATAACCCGTCGCTAAAGGTTCCTTTAATATCATCATATTTTCCATTGGTTATATTTTTGCCCCGGGCATCATATATATCTTTTTTAGCGCCTCCTTCTCTTACAGAAATATAGCCAGCTTCGGCATCAACCCCCTTGTAGGCTATGGGTAACACTATTTTAAAATTGCGATCCTTTACGCCTGATTGACCATTTTTGTCCAACACCCAGAATTGATCGTCTCTAAAGTGGATATAGTCGTATTCAACAGGCAGGATAATTTTACCGGTAGTAGCATCTGCTATGCCCTTAGGTCCGTTTACGCGATGTATAACCTTCACATATTTGCCATCATAAATTTCGGGATCGGCTATTGTATAGTCGACCCTTTGAATGGTTTTCGTAGCGGGATCATAATGGTAGGTGGTGTCTGCATCGTCCAGTTGGTCCCGGTAAAAGAAACGGGTAACCGCCCGGAAGTCTTCGCTAAACCGGGGTTTTACCACCCACTGCCCGGCTTTATCCAATAAGCCGTTTCTTCCTGTCTCAAAATCGGTAGCTACAAATGGTTCCTCCTTTGTGTTGGCATTATAGGAGTCATAAGTAATATCAAAGCTTTCAGTTTTTGACATACTGTCCGTAACTATGAAGACTACCTTGCTTACGGGCCCTGAAAAAGTGTAAACACTGCTCTTGTATTTTTGCTTGTCCTCGTCACTCATCTGAACAGGATGAGCTGTGAGAAAAGCTTTCAGATCTGTATCAGATCTGATCTCGTTTTTGTTCACCTGTTCTTTCGCTTTTTCTAAAGTAGTAATCCATTCCTGGTATACTTTCCTTTTGCTGTCAGTTACAACCGTGTTACTGCTGCTGCCTTTTTGCCTTAAAACTTTCCCGTTTTTATAATAGGCTTCTACCTGTATATCGCCATCGCGATCTGTATCGGGAACGGTGCAGTATACTTTGGTGCCGGCAATGCCCTCTAGTGTAATAGCTCCATAAATAGTGTTGACGGTTTTCTGCTGCGTATTAAGTTGGTATATTTTTTTTGAAGAAACGGGTAACTCAATATGGTAACTAACGCTCTTGATAGGTTTTGATGACTGTAAAGCTATGGTTTCATCGAAACTGCTGCTTTCCCAAATCGCCTTTTCCAGTGCTGTCATTTTTTCCTCGTCTACATATTCGTAGGTTTTGCCATCTTCCTTCTCTGTGGTTGTATATTTGGCCGCAATACTTTTTTTAGATACGAGCGGCAGCTTTTGTGATATTTCGTTACCATCTAAAAAAGTAATATGGGTAGGAGTGTAGGCCGGCTCCTTATCCGCGTTGTGGGAAAAATAAAAATTATCCCTGCCCAGTAATTTTAGTAAATCAAATTCATCTTTGCCAATGGAAACGAAGTTGTAAGGATACAATAGTTTGCTATGCACTTTTAGTTGGCTGAAAAATTGATGCAATGCTTGCCTGTCAGCTCCAGGCTTTGCTAACGATTGCTGTTCAAAATTAAACCCGTCGTTGGGATCGAACTCCTTGCTGATACCCGCTGTTAATTCAATACGCATGTCAGCTACTTTGAGTAAGGTTTTAAGGCTGGTTATATCCTTATCGATGGTATTTAAAAGCTCTTGTTGGATTTGTGCCTGGATGGTGCACATATACAGGGAAAGTCCTATAACTGCGATATATTTTTTCATTATAAAAATTAGAGTATTCATTCACGCCTGGTATGCGCGCCGGTTTTTATGCAATAGAAATAAAAAAATCCGTGAGTGATTGGGTAATTTACAATTTGTGACTCTTCATTTACTATTCGTAGTGATAATTTAGCCATAGTTGTCTGGATACTTATCGCGCACTAATAAAGAAGGTAAGAGTAAAGCAATGCAATATACTTCACGCCAGGAAGAGATAGTATTATAAAAAGTTCAGTGTTTTTAATAGCACTTTTGGCCTGATAGATTTATTCATGTTACATGCCTTGTGAAATTATTATATTTGAAATAAGTCAATTTAGCGGATAATTTATGCAAATACTTCCACCAGTAGTTTTGTCTCCATACATCAAACACTACCTGTTTTTAGAAGGCGGAGATCATCAGCGTCAATCACTACGTTTATTTTCCATGGCTGAACAGCCCGCAGAAGATCGAGTTGAACCAGGTCTCGGCCAGCTCGTCGTCCAGCCGCAGGTCGATCTGCGCGATGTAGG
>JBCNOR010000237.1:0-7579 GCA_039593785.1 Niabella sp.
ATCTTACCTATTTCCCTAAAGAATACCGCTTTCATTTTAATGCGCATAATTTAATTGTAGTAGACAAGCAGGGTGACGATTATATCATCAGCGACCCCATCATGGAAACCCTGGTTTCAATGAATAGCTACGAATTGCAAAGGGTGCGTTTTGCAAAGGGTGCATTTGCGCCGAGGGGGCAAATGTATTATCCGGGCGATAATCTTAACGAGGCTACGGATGAGCAAATACGCAGGGGTATCATTTCGGGTATTAAACGCAATTGCAGGGATATGCTGATGATTCCCGGCTCTTTTGGAGGGGCAAAGGGTATTGCTTACACCGGGAGGCAAATTAAAGGGTGGAAGAATAAACTGGGCGATGAAAAAGCCCGCGGCTACCTGGCTCAACTGGTGCGCATGCAGGAAGAGATTGGCACCGGTGGCGGAGGCTTCCGTTTTATTTACGGGGCTTTTCTGCAACAGGCACATGCCTATTTGCCCATTGATGAACTGCTGCAAATATCGCAACAGATTACCGCTACCGGGGACAAGTGGCGCGATGCCGCTATCCAGGCATCCGGTATATACAAAGGCAGGCTGGGTACACAGGCTGATTATGATAATATGGGCGACCGGTTGATTGAGATTTCTGAACTGGAGAAGAAAGCTTTTAAAGATTTAAAAGAGGCTGTTAAAAAAGCGAAATAAATGCTTATATAAGAAAACCTCCTCTTGTCTGGCTATTCAGGTACGAGGGGGTTTTTATTTGTTGTTGAATTAACAAAGGATGTTACCAGCTTCCGCCCGCTCCGCCTCCGCCGCTGCGACCGCCTCCCCAGCTACCACTGCTACGTGATGAACTGCTTCCGGAACTACCTGAACCTGATGAAGAACTTTTTTGCAGTTTAGGAAGTATCACTGTGCCGAATGATTGCTTATACTTGCAAAAGGTGCAATCCTGTATTTTTTCTCCCAGTCCTGTTGAGCTATAAGTTGCAGCCGTAATCGTTTTAGTATACACCTTATTAAGCGTACGGTTTTCACACCGGGGACAATCTTCATATCTATTGTATTTCCTGCCCTTCCATTTTACCAGCTGTATCGATGCATTATCCAGCTGCTGCCATATTTCATAGCTAACTGACCGTATTTTTTCTTCCTGTATTTGCCCGTCGCTGAGGTAAGCCGTTATACCCCTGATTTCATCCCGGTTCAACCTTACCCATTTGCCGGAATCATCGGGAGGCTGCAGCCTGAGCTTTAAACGGCTTTTTCTTCTGAGATACCCGACCAGAAAGACCAACAATAAAGGACAAATCAGCACCAGCAGCCAATACCTTTTTTCATAACGTCCTAATGCTTCCACGATATTCGCTTCGTCCTTGTATGCATTAATAATGTTCTGTCTCTGGCTGATGTATTTTGACATGAGAAAGATGGTGCCCAGCAAAAATGCCATCCAGGGCATGGCTTGTAGGGTCAATAATTTCCCTACATTAATACCAAAAAAGGCCACGACGAAAATGCCGAAAAAAACAATAACAAACACAACAGCACAACCCCCTATGAAATCCCGGTAATTATTCTTTCCGGCTGATGGAGGGATGTGTTTTTTAAAAGACGACAACCAGTAGAATATGGCAACAAATACCAGGATAACAATGACTGCGGACAAAAGATCATCTCCATTTTTATATAAGAACGAATTCTTTTGAGCCTCTACCTTCAACTCCTTTATTACTTCGGGATTTTCTAAAACGTTTTTGATCGCATTCATAGCGTCTATAACCCCGCCGCCATAATCGCCCTGCTTAAACTTAGGTACCAGGTAGCGTTCCCCAATGGTACCAAGTGTTACGTCAGGCAACGATCCTTCCATACCATAACCTGTAATAAACTGGTATTTGCGCCGGTCCCTGGCTATAAATACCAACAGGCCATTGTTGTTACCTGCTTTACCAATACCCCAGTGATTGAACAGGTCATAAGCAAAATCAAAATCACTGGCTCCTTCGAAATCGTCAACAGCAACAATCGCTACCTCTGCGGAGCTCTGTCGTTCAATATCAGCGCAAATCTGGTTAAGGGCATCTACGGTTGTTAATCCCAGAATGCCGTTTGGATCACTTACAAATGAGTGCTGTCCTTGCTTCTTGGGATCGGGGACGGTTTCAATAGTATATTGACCAAAACCACTGATAGCGCTCAATAGGAGGAGGATAGCGAGAAACTTATGTTTAATCATAATGGTACTTACTGCTCAAAGAGGTCACAATTTATTATTTTTAGCGAATCGAACCGGTCCCCGATAGTGCCGTAAAAATAATTGAACCATCGATCAATGAAAAAGATTCTGATATTATTCTTCTTTTTAAGTTCCCTGAATAGCTTCTCTCAAAACAGGCTTACCGAAGCAGTGGCAGGCCGGTTGAGCCAGTTGCCGTTGCACTGTATTCCTACTGAATTTCCTAATAAAACATCCCACTTAAGCGACGGCCCTGAAGATGCCCGGCTACTGCCTCATGAACTACACCCGGTATTTTATGGGTGCCTTGACTGGCATAGCAGCGTGCACGGGCACTGGATGCTGATCAGGTTGCTGAAACAGTTTCCGCAAATGGCTGGCAGGGATAGTATTGTTCAGGTATTGGAGCAGTCGTTTCAAAACGATAAAATGGAACAGGAGGCCGCTTATTTTGGTAAATACACCGCTTCCAAAGGGTATGAAAGAACCTATGGCTGGGCCTGGCTATTAAAGCTGGATGAGGAGTTATTTACCTGGAATGATCCGCTGGGTAAAAAATGGCATGAGGCGATACAGCCTCTTACACAAAAAATAGAATTATTGTGGAAGGAGTTTTTACCCAAACAAACTTATCCCAACAGAACCGGTGTACACGGTAACACTGCATTCGGGCTTTGTTTTGCACTGGATTGGGCCCGGGCTAAAAAAGACACGGCTTTTGAGCGGCTGATCATTCAACGTTCAAAAGATTTTTATTTGAATAATAAAAATATACCGGCGCACCTGGAGCCTGACGGTGCTGATTTTTTCTCTCCCAGCCTGATGGCTGCCGACCTGATGCAACGAATTTTATCTCAAACCGCATTTGTAAAATGGATGGGTACATATTACAGTGCAGCAGGAATTCAACGGATTTGCAAAGCGCCTACCATCAGCGACCGCAACGATTACCAGATCGTACACCTGGATGGACTCAGCTTTAGCCGCGCCTGGTGCATGAAGGGCATTGCACAAAAATTACCTGCCAATCATCGTTATAAACATCTGTTTAAAAATACAGCACAGCAGTTCTTAAATGAATCGCTGCCTAAAATATTCAGCGGCGGTTATGGCGGAGAGCATTGGCTGGCGTCTTTTGCGGTGTATGCGTTAGCTGTTAAATGATAATTTCGTAAAAGAAAAAGGCCGCAGCAGTAACCCGCTACGGCCTGTTATAAACATCGAGAGTAATCCTTATTTCAGATCGAACCTATCCAGGTTCATCACTTTGCTCCAGGCTGCTACGAAGTCTTTTACAAACTTATCCTTCCCGTCTGAGCTTCCATATACTTCTGCAATGGCCCTCAATTCTGCGTTAGAGCCCAATACCAGGTCGGCGCGTGTAGCGGTCCATTTAGCGGCACCGGTTGCCCTGTCAGTCCCTTCATACAACTCACGATCCTGTGATGCTGCTTTCCATGCGGTGTTCATATCCAGCAGGTTCACAAAGAAATCGTTGGTAAGTTGCCCTGGCTTATCGGTAAATACGCCATGCGCCGAACCATCGAAGTTGGTATTTAATACGCGCAGGCCTCCTATTAATACAGTGAGCTCAGGCGCCGTTAACGTCAGGAGCTGTGCCTTGTCTATTAGTAAAGATTCGGTGGTTGCGCCCGATTTATATTTGCGGTAATTACGGAACCCGTCGGCCAAAGGCTCCAGGTAAGCCACTGATTCCACATCTGTTTGTTCCTGGGTGGCGTCTGCGCGACCAGCTGTAAACGGAACCTGTATATCATGTCCTGCATCTTTAGCAGCCTTTTCTATTGCAGCAGCTCCTGCCAAAACGATAAGATCGGCGATGGATATTTTTTTACCATCAGAAGCCACGCTGTTGAATTCTTTCTGAATGCCTTCCAGTGCTCCTAATACTTTTTGCAATTGAGCAGGGTTATTAACCTGCCAGTATCGTTGCGGCGCCAGGCGAATACGCGCCCCGTTAGCCCCCCCTCTTTTATCAGACCCCCGGAATGTGGAAGCTGATGCCCATGCCGTAGCAACCAGCTCAGATACGGTTAATCCAGAGTCCAGTATTTTAGTTTTCAGCGAAGCAATGTCGTTGTCATCAACCAAAGCATGGTCAACTTCCGGTATTGGATCCTGCCAAAGCAATACTTCCTCCGGCACATCGGGGCCCAGGTAACGGGCACGCGGCCCCATATCACGATGCGTTAATTTAAACCAAGCCCTTGCAAAAGCATCTGCGAAAGCGTCCGGATCAGCCAAAAACTTCCTGGATATTTTTTCGTAAACGGGGTCAAATCTTAAAGACAGATCTGTAGTCAGCATGGTAGGTTTTTGCTTTTTGCCCGGATCAAAAGCATGTGGGATGATATCGTCCGCATCTTTTGCTACCCATTGGTGGGCACCACCCGGGCTTTTGGTTAATTCCCATTCAAAACCAAAAAGGTTTTCAAAGAAATTATTGCTCCATTGTGTAGGCGTGGTAGTCCAGGTTACTTCCAGTCCGCTGGTAATAGTATCAGCACCTTTACCGCTGCCGAAGCTATTGCTCCAGCCCAGGCCCTGTTGCTCCAGTCCTGCGGCTTCGGGCTCTTTACCAACGTTGGAGGAAGGAGCTGCTCCATGGGTTTTACCAAAGCTATGACCACCGGCGATCAGGGCCACGGTTTCTTCATCATTCATCGCCATACGACCGAAAGTATCGCGTATATCTTTTGCGGCAGCAATAGGATCGGGATTGCCATCGGGTCCCTCAGGGTTTACATAAATCAGGCCCATGTGTGCCGCTGCCAGGGGTTCTTCCAGGTGACGGGAGTGAATGGCTCCCGAAGGATTTTCATCAGAAGATACGACGCCATGGTCTTTCTCTGATCCTTCAACACCGGATGCATAACGCTCTTCATTACCCAGCCAGGTGCTTTCTGCTCCCCAGTATACATCTTCATCAGGCTCCCAAACGTCAGCCCGGCCACCGGCAAATCCAAATGTTTTAAAACCCATGGACTCGAGCGCCACATTGCCTGTTAGTATCAGCAGATCGGCCCACGATATTTTATTGCCATATTTCTGTTTAATGGGCCAAAGCAGGCGGCGCGCTTTATCCAGGCTCACATTGTCGGGCCAGCTGTTTAACGGGGCAAACCGCTGCTGCCCCGAGCCTGCACCCCCACGGCCATCGAAAACACGATAAGTGCCCGCGCTATGCCAGGCCATGCGTATAAATAAAGGACCGTAATGGCCGAAATCTGCCGGCCACCAATCCTGCGAGTCGGTCATCAGGGCATGAAGATCTTTCTTAACGGCTTCAAGGTCCAGGCTTTTAAATGCTTCGGCATAATCAAACTCCCGATCCATCGGGTTCGACAGGGAAGAGTGCTGCCTGAGTATGTTCAGTTTTAACTGGTTGGGCCACCAATCCCTGTTTTTGGTACCGCCGCCACCTGTGTTTTGTTTTAAAGTGCCGTTGTGAAACGGGCATTTGCTGATGTCGTTAGAATGTTCCATTTTATAAGTTTTCGCATTGAATAAATTTGGTAAGCAGAACGCTGTTTTGTACAGCATAACAAACATATGACAACACAAGTATAATCAAAATCGATTAAATCTATATTTCTATAGTTTTAGCCTATTAAGAAATTTTATAAAAATTAAAATGGATGGCTATAACAGGCAGCAGCAGGCGCCCTTGCGTTTGCCAGGCATGAAGAAGGGGTAAGGTAGAAGGTAAAAAAACTGAGGGAAAGAGTTAAGAAACGGCTTCTTTCTTTTTTATCTGGGCTTGTATATAGTTATAAAAGTCCTGGAAGGTAACCAGGGGCAAAAAATCGCCAGGCTGTACTTTAAAGTGAAAATTGCTTTCAAGGGCTACCACCAAATCAATATAATCCAGGCTGTCCAGATCCAGCACCTCTTTGAGGCTGGCTTCGGGGGTTATTAATGAAGCATCCGCCTCAAATTCTTCAACCAAAAACGCGTTAGTTTTCTCAATTATTTCCTGCATTTCCATATTTACCACTTTTTGACGATTAGGGTAGAGTTGGTTCCCCCAAACCCAAAAGAATTCGACAAAAATACATTTATATTTTTGTCTGTGGTATTTTTTATGATATTGAGGTGCTGTGTGTCCTCATCAGGATTTTCAAAATTGATATTAGGAGCGATGAAGTTATTTTGCATCATCAGAGATGAATAAATGATCTCGCTGGCGCCTGCCATCCAGCATTCATGTCCTGTCATTGATTTTGTGGAACTTACAGGTGTATAAGCTGTCCCGAATACTTCGTGTATGGCCTGGGCTTCGCTGGCATCGCCAGCCGGGGTGCTGGTAGCATGCGCATTGATATAGTCTATTGCTTCTGGCTCTAATCCCGCATCATGCAGTGCCATTTTCAATGATTTGGCTGGCCCTGCCACCGTGGGGTTGCTGATATGCTCTCCGTTAGACGAGAATCCGTACCCGATTATTTCACCAATAATAGTAGCCCCCCGCTTTTGGGCGCTTTCAAGGCTTTCGATTACCACCGTAGCTGCCCCACCACTGGGAATCAGCCCATCACGATTTTTATCAAAGGGTCGGCTGGCACGTTCCGGATCCGCTTCTTTTATAGAAAACGCACCCAAGGCGTCAAAGGTACCCATGGAAAGATGGTTGATCTCCTGCGCGCCACCGGCAATGATGCAATTTTGTAAACCCATTTTTATGAGTACATAGGCTAATCCTATGGCGTGTGAGCCGCTGGCACAGGCAGCGCTTACCGTTAAATTAATCCCTTTCAGTTTAAAAATAGTGGAAAGGTTCATTGTAACGGTGGAGTTCAGCGTCTGGAACACTGCGGCCGATCCTACCAGCATGGTGTCTTTCTTTTCACGTATCAGGTCAGTAGACTCTATTACCGCTTTAGCCGAACTGTCGTTACCATATAATATACCGGGCTGTACTTCGGCTATATAGGATTCGTCGATGCCGGCATTTTTCAAAGCTTCTATAGTAGCCATGTAGGCATATTCCCCTTCTTCCGGCAACATTATACGCGAACGCCGGTCAAGCAACCCTTTTAGAGAAGGCCGGTCTACCCAGCCTGTCAGGGCCGAACGGTAACCAAACTCTTTGCGTACCGGGTCGAAAATAATACCCGACCGGCCGGCTTTTAAAGACTCTGTCACTTCCTGAAGGTTTTTACCAATGCAGGAATAAATACCCATACCTGTGATTACCACTCTGTTCATAAATACAAAAGTAATGTATGATGTACGATATTCGACGTATGATGTACGATAGATGGTGTACAATGTACGATACATAGTGTAATAACAAACCGGCATCAATTTTATTGAAATGCATCCAACTGGT
>JBCNOR010000238.1:0-7563 GCA_039593785.1 Niabella sp.
GGCACCATCTTCCCCTAAAGTAACACCGGCATGTGAAGCGCAGATCTTTACATTTTTACCACTATAGGCAACCGACTGGCGGATCTGGTCGTATACCCGGCCCGTGCTAAAGTTGGCAAAAGTGGTAGTAAAAGGAATTTTTCCCCCGATAGACAATCCCGATGCAACGCCGATCATATTGGCCTCGCCAATACCACACTGCACGAATCTTTCGGGAAACTCTTTCACGAACTGGTTTAGCTTCATTGAGCCTAATAAATCGGCGGTGAGGGCTACAATATTTTCGTTTTTACGCGCCGCTTCCACTATACCATCGCCGAAGCCGCTACGGGTATCTTTACTTCCTGTTGATTGAATGTCTTTTAAAGCCATCTCTTTTGGTTTTAACTTTAGTTATCTGGCAAACGTACTGAAAAAAAACCATTCCTTTGGGTTAACAGTTAATAAAGCTGGGAAGGGGTGAACCGGCCGCTTATTAAATGAAGCAGGAGGGTTCTGTTTCAGATAAAAATAATGCACTTCAACATCAGATTGAAAATTCTGTTAATAATGTGCAAATGCCGAAAAATAAAGCGTTTTGTTCTTTTGCTTTGTTACTTTCGGGAAATTACTTCACCTTTGCCAACACAATTTTGAATATATAGCAGAATGGGACTTTTCAACTGGTTTACTCAGGAAATAGCAATGGATTTGGGTACCGCAAATACCCTCATTATACATAACGAAGAAGTGGCTGTAAATGAGCCAAGTATTGTAGCTCTAAACCGTAATAATCCGAAAGAGGTATTAGCGGTTGGTAAGCGTGCATTGATGATGCACGAAAAAACACACGAAAGCATCAGAACCGTCAGGCCATTAAAAGATGGTGTAATTGCTGACTTTAATGCGGCCGAATTAATGATACGCGAGCTGATAAAGCTGGTATATCCTAAAAAGCCTTTATTCCCGCCCAGCTGGAGGATGATGATCTGCATTCCTTCTTCTATTACAGAGGTGGAAAAAAGAGCCGTAAGAGATAGTGCAGAGCAGGCGGGTGCCAAGGAAGTTTACCTGATTCATGAGCCGATGGCTGCAGCTTTGGGTATTGGTATTGATGTAGAGGAGCCGGTAGGTAATATGATCATCGATATTGGCGGCGGAACTACAGGTATTACGGTTATCGCATTAGCCGGCATCGTTTGCGACCAAAGTATACGTATTGCAGGAGATGAGTTTACAGCCGATATCATGGAAGCTTTAAGAAGGTACCATAGCCTTTTGATAGGGGAGCGCACTGCGGAGCAAATTAAAATACAGATCGGCGCCGCCATGAAGGACCTGGATAACCCGCCGGACGATATTCCTGTAAACGGCCGTGATCTGGTAACCGGTATTCCTAAGCAGATCATGGTAAGCTACCAGGAAGTAGCCGAAGCTTTGGATAAAAGCATTTTTAAAATTGAGGAAGCCATCCTGAAGGCGCTGGAACAAACACCTCCGGAGCTGGCCAGTGATATTTATCGCCGTGGTTTATACCTTACAGGCGGTGGCGCTTTATTAAGAGGGTTGGATAAAAGGTTAAGCCAGAAAATTAAGCTGCCTGTACATATAGCTGATGATCCGCTTAAAAGTGTGGTGAGAGGTACGGGTATTGCGCTGCAAAACTATGACAGGTACCCATTTGTGATGAGGTAGTATTGAAGAGTTGACTGGTTAACAGGTTTATAGGTTAACAAGGGTTTTACCCCGTCAACTTATCAACTATTCAACCTATTAACTTCATTCATGCGTAATATCTTTTTATTCATCCGGCGTTACTCAGTTTTTGTTCTGTTCCTGGTTTTACAGATCATTGCGCTGTACTTTCTTTTTACTTATAATAAATCGCACCGGGCCAAAGGCCTGGGTTTTGCCGGCGGCGTTACATCCTATTTTAATGGTAAGTATAATGCACTGGAAGACTTTTTTACCATGCAGGAAGAAAACAGGCGGGTGCACCGGCTGAACGATTCGCTGATGAATTTACTCAACACTAATTTCGTTGTTGCAGATTCGGGGACAACCGTGATGCGGGATTCAACTTACCGCGATACTTCGGGAAGTGATCGTCATTACGTATGGAGAAGCGCCCAGGTTCTTTATAGTACTTCCGGGAGCGACAAGAATTACCTGCAGATCAACCGGGGAAGCAGCACAGGTATAGGTGATGATATGGGGGTTTTTAGCTCTAATGGAGGCCTGGTTGGCAAAGTGATCAATACCGGTAAGAACTTCAGCGAGGTAATGAGCTTGCTCAACGTTGTAAATAAATTTAGCGTGCAGCTAAAACGAACCGGTAGTGGAGGCATGCTAAGCTGGGATGGTAAGTCTCCACAGGAACTGACACTCAGCAATATTCCCAAAACCGATTCTGTACGGAAAGGAGATACTATTTTAACCGGCACCTATTCCAGAAGCTACCCCCCCGGCCGGATGGTAGGCGTGGTTTCCAAGGTGCTGATTGATAAGTCGAGCAATTTCTTTATATTAAAAGTAAAGCCTGCAGCTAATTTAACCAGCCTCCAGCAGGTTTTTGTTGTAGAGAACGTCAACTACAACGAGCTGGAGCAGCTGGATAAAGAAACGCATAATATGGTTGAAAAGAAAGGAGGTGGCAAATGAGTGATCTCGTAAGAAATACCATCCGCTTTATATTGTTTGTTTTCTTACAGGTGTATGTATTAAATATAATGCCTCATCTGCACCAGCTCATCACCCCCTATATTTATTTTCTTTTTATTTTATGGCTGCCCTTCTATATAAAAAAAGGCTGGGTGCTGGTGCTGGGATTTTTACTGGGCATCAGTGTTGATTATTACACGATGACACCTGGTTTACACGCGGCCGCCAGCGTGCTGATCGCTTTTTTACGCCCCTTCATCATCAATCTTTTTGCACCTAAGGACTCAACAGAATTTAGCTATAAAGAACCCTCGCCGAAAGCTATGGGATGGAACGCGTATTTATTATATGCGTTGATCCTTGCTTTTTGTCATAATTTTTACCTGCTATTCCTGGAGTGGCTATCATTTGGTTCCTTCATTCATTTTCTAATGAAAGTAGTGATCACCACCGCTATCAGCATGTTAATGATCATTATTGCAGAACTGATATTTCCGCGTAAATTGAAGTTCAGATCGAATACAGCATAGTTAGCAATACCATTTGTTGTGGAATAGCCCGGGTCTGAGGCTTTACCCAAAAACGGGTTCAAAAAGTCAACAAGCTAAAGTTCATCGCATCGTTATCATAGGAAATGGCCTTTGCAATGCAGTAGGATAGCGCTTTACAGGGAGTATAAATTTTTTATACAGAAATATATAAAGCAACCATGCTCTGTATGTACTTTTGTGTGTATTAAAGTTATCCTGCAAAAGTTTTCCATTTTTACATGTCCGTATTCAATCAGTCAAGGAGTTATATTATACGCGCCATTTTCCTGGCAGTTTTTATTGTCATATTAGCTCAGCTGGTAAACCTGCAGATTTTTGGCAGAAAATATCATGAGCTGGCAAGAGACAATGCTGTTTTTGCTAAGATCATGTATCCCGAGCGGGGAATTATTTTTGACCGGAAAGGTAAGCCCATACTGAACAACGTCATTATGTTCGATTTGATGGTTACACCGTCTGAAGTAAAAAATATTGATACCCTGGCGTTCTGCAAATTAATGAACGTGGATACTGCCGAGTTCCGTCAAAAAATAGTAGAAGCTATCATAAAAAATTCACGGGTACGTCCATCCATTTTTATATCACTGCTCACGCCCGAAATGCAGGCGCGGTTTGAAGAAAACAGCTGGCGGTTTAATGGGTTCAATCTTCAGGCTCGCCCGGTAAGAACCTATCCGTCCAATTCGGGTGCGCAGGTACTGGGGTATATAGGCGAAGTAAGTCCTTCGGAAATTGATGCTTCATCGAAGTATTACCGAATGGGTGATTACATTGGCAAAAATGGCCTGGAGCGCACTTATGAGTCTGTGCTCAGAGGGCAACGCGGGGTTTCCTATATGATAAAGGATAATAAAAACCGGCTGGTAGGCCAGTTTGAGAACGGTGAGTTTGATACCACAGCTGTTGCAGGCCGGGGGCTTAAAACTTTTCTGGATGCTGATCTGCAGGATTTGGCGGAGAAGCTGTTTACAGATAAGTTGGGAGGCGTTGTTGCTATTGATCCTAAAACCGGTGGGATATTGGCAATGGCTTCAGGGCCTACTTTTAATCCTAATGATCTTACCGGTCCCAACTTCAGAAAGAATTATTCCGCATTGCAAATGCTGGCTACAAGACCGCTGCTCAACCGAGCCATCAAAGGTCAATACCCGCCTGGCTCCACCTTTAAGCCTATTGGCGGTCTTATAGCGCTGGATCAGGGAGTGATTACTCCTTCTTTCGGATATCCCTGTGGCGGCCGTTATTATGGCTGCGGAGGCGGCAAACCAGCCTGCACGCACGCAGGGGGCGGGCACGCTGCCAACCTGAGACTGGCAACTGCCAATTCCTGCAACTCTTATTTTACAGATATCTACCGCAAGGTGGTTGATAATCCCAAGTATGGCAATGTGAAGAGGGGATATGAAGTTTGGGAAGAATATATGCACAATTTTGGATACGGCGTTAAGCTGGGCGTAGATCTTCCAAGTGAAGATAAAGGTAATATCACCACTGTAGCACGGTATGATAAAATCTATAACAACAGCTGGAACTCCTGCACCAATCTTACTTTGGGCATTGGACAGGATCAGATGCTGGCAACGCCGCTTCAGATCGCCAATGCGGCCTGTATCATTGCTAACAAAGGTTATTACTATACACCTCATTTTGTTGATAGCATCGAAAATGAAACCCTGAGCGATTCGGCATTGCTGTCCAGGTATCGAAAAAAGCATGAAGTGCTTACCCACATTTCCGACACGGCTTATAATGCGATCATACGCGGGATGGAAGATGTGGTTTTAATAGGAACCGCACGAACAGCGCAGATTCCCGGTATTTCGGTATGCGCCAAAACGGGTACCGCGCAAAATTTTCATCGGGGAAAGGAACAAAGGGAGCACTCGGTTTTCGTATGCTTTGCGCCCAAAGAAAACCCTAAAATTGCGATAGGTATTGTTGTGCAAAATGCAGGCTATGGTGCCACCTGGGCAGGTAGAATGTCCCGGATATTGATGGAGCAGTATTTATTAGATAGCCTGACACCTAAGAGTAAGGCTGACCTGGAATCTATTTCTAAAACCAGCATTATCCCCGGCTATATTCCGCGGGAGCAATTTATTATGGACTCAACAAGTGCTGCTTATTATGCCAATTTAAGAAAGGACAGCACTCATTACTGGAAATATCTAAAGGGAAATATACCTGCAAAAAAGGATAGCACCCCCAGGGACAACAGTTTAAAAACAACCCAGGTGCCTGATAAGAAAAAGGGTTTGGAGAGAAGGGAGTATTGGGCAATCATTGACAATAAAAAACACACACGCAAAGCAGGTAATATTTAGCATGAGCCAGAGCAAATCAGAGATATCGAAGGGGGTAGATTATGTACTGATCATCATCTATCTTATTTTACTGGCTATAGGCCTGCTGGCCATTTTTGCCGTTACCTATAAAGATGGTGATCCTGTATTACAAAGCTTTCTAAGCTATAAAACAGATTATAGCAAACAATTCTATTACGCCTGTGTAGCTATGGCGCTGGGCCTGTTTATTTTGCTGACCGATAGCAAGTTTTTTCCGGCTACTGCAAACCTCTGGTATGCAGGGGGTATTTTGCTGTTGCTGCTGGTATTTCCCTTCCACTCTTCGGTAAAAGGTACAGAGTCCATTATCCGTATTGGCGGGTTCCAGTTCCAGCCGGCTGAATTCTGTAAAATAACAGTAGCGCTGGCGTTGGCCAAATATCTTTCATTACCGGAGATGGATTTCAGCAGACCCAAGTCGCAACTGATTGCTGCTGCCCTTACGCTGGCCCCTGCAGCATTGACGATTTTGCAGAAGGAAACGGGTTTGGCGCTGGTATTTTTTGCTTTCTTCTTAGTAATGTTCAGGGAAGGACTTCCTCCCATATATATTGTAATTGGCTTTGCCGCCGCTGCACTGGTGGTGGCTACCTTGCTGCTCGATAAAAACCTGCTGGCAATTATACTGGCCGTGATCATAGGTATCGTGATTTTGTTGAACCAGCGGCAGATAAAAAGAGATAAAAGTGTTTTATTTAAAATTGTGTTCATCGGCCTGCTTTGTATCGGGGTGCAGCGATTTGGCGTGCCATTTTTGTTTACACACGTGTTTGAAAAACACCAGGTAGAGCGCATTTTTAGTACTATTGGCAGGGATATACCGGAAGAGTATATCAAGGGAGAAATGAAGGTAGATGCTAAAACCGGTAAGCAGACCAATACAGCCGACTATAATGTAAAACAATCCAAAATAGCTATCGGTAGCGGCGGCCTGCTGGGTAAAGGGCTTCTTAACGGAACGCAGACCCGGTACGGTTTTGTACCGGAACAACGGACCGATTTCATTTTTGATACTATTGGCGAAGGGTTTGGCTTTTTGGGGAGTTTTGTGTTGCTGGGCCTCTACTTATTGCTGCTATTCCGGATCGTGACTATTGCCGAACGGCAGCGAAGTGTTTTCAGCCGTTGTTATGCCTACGGCGTAGCCTCTGTTTTCTTTTTTCATATTGCCATTAATCTCGGTATGACTATCGGTCTGGCGCCGGTTATTGGTATTCCGCTCCCGCTTATCAGTTATGGAGGCACATCCTTGTTAACCTTTTCAACAATGCTTTTTATCCTTATCAGGCTTGATGCCGACCGCCAGATGGTACTCCGGTAATTTTTTTTATTTTTTGTAACTTTTTGTTTTCCTGCCCGTATAACCTATAGAAACGCTTTTGCAAAACAACGCAGGGCAGGTATTCATAAATTAAAACGGGGTTACAACATGAAAAAGTCGGCAGGCATATTTTTAACGCTTCTTATAATCATTTCTTCGGTGTTGACAGCCTTTGCAGATCCGTTGCCCTGGAAATATACCAGCTTTTCCGGAAAAGGCAGCGGCTTTTCTTTGATACCAGGAAGTAAAATACAGCATGAAGGAATTTATAAATCTGATTACCAATACGCTAAAGATATATTGGTTAGAGTTTCGGTAAAAACACAGCGAATAGCAGGAGATACGACAAAGGCGCTGCTTGCAATGATTGCCCCCAATCCAAAGTACAATGATCAGCAGGCTGTTCAATGGATTAATTTAGACTATAATCATTTTCAAATAAGAGGCGTAAGTTGTAATCAACCCGGCGAATCAGAAAAAAAGGAATCTTTTTTCCTTCTTGGCAACGAAGGTGTGGTTGTGATGTTCGATTTTTCTGAATTAAAAGGGGCAAAGCCTGGAACAGATGAATTTAGGTCGCGGCGTAATATGTTTCTCGCGCAGTATACTAATCATATTAAACAATAGTATGTTTAAGGTTGGATTTATCAGATAGAATTAAATTTACAACAAAGGCCCTGACTGTTTTATGACTGGCTGCGTGGTG
>JBCNOR010000239.1:0-7520 GCA_039593785.1 Niabella sp.
GCTACGTGGCAGAAGGCAGGGTGCAATTAGATGATATTATCACCCATCGTCTACCACTTTCGGAGATTGCATACGGCTACGAGATCTTTAATAAAAAAGAAGATGACTGCGTAAAAGTGGTACTGGATCCCTGGAAATAGTATGCCCCTTTGTGGAATTAATTACACGTTTACGGATACGTGTTGTGGAATTATCGAGTCAGCAGTATGCGAAGCAATAAGATTCACCACTTTAGGTTTTCAAAATAGCCGTGGCTTTATTCTTGTTACCCTCAATACATATTTAAACCCTAATGATACATTTCTATTATGGCAAAAACAGCAACAACCACCAAAAAAGCTACCCGGTCTGCGGCAGCGGGCTTAGCTGATTTATTAAGGCAACGGCTTCAAACCATTTATTGGGCCGAATCAGAACTGGTGAAGACCCTGCCTCAATTGAAAGAGCAGAGTAATTCGCAGGAATTGCAGGCCGCTATTACTGAGCATATAGCGCAAACGCAAATGCATGTAACTAGGTTGGAAGAGATATTCTCCGCGTTGAACGAAAAAGCAGGTGCAGTAAAATGTGAAGGATTACAGGGCATTTTAAAAGAAGGCGCAGTAACGATCAGCCAGGCCAAAGAAGGCCCGGTACGCGACGCGGCGATCATCGGAGCCTGCCAGTTAGTAGAGCACTATGAAATTGCTTCTTATGGTACCCTTGCGGCTTATGCAAAAGTGCTGAATGAAAAGGCGGTGCTGGATATTCTTTTAAAAACACTAACAGAAGAGAAAAAATCAGATCAGATCTTATCCGGTATCGCCGATACGCATTTGAATGCTTCAGCTGCCGGCAAGGTATAAGGCTTATCATTTTTTCATCAATTTAAAATATCAAATACTGCATACATGGAAGACAATAATAAAAGCTATCATAATGGTAATGATCCGAAGGCAGAGCAATTAAAAGCTTATACCAGCAATCACCAGGGGGAGTATTTAAATACCAACCAGGGCCTGAAGATCAATGATGATCAGAATTCTTTGAAGTCGGGCGACAGGGGGGCTACGCTATTGGAAGATTTTATCCTGCGCGAAAAGATTACACATTTTGATCATGAGCGTATCCCGGAGCGGATCGTTCATGCTAGAGGCTCAGGGGCGCATGGTTATTTTGAATTGTATGAATCGCTTGAGTCCTATACAAAAGCTAAACTATTTACCGATACATCAGTAAAAACACCGGTGTTTGTGAGGTTCTCTACAGTAGCAGGTTCCAGGGGCTCGACGGACCTGCCCAGGGATGTACGCGGATTCGCCGTTAAATTTTATACACAGGAAGGGAACCATGACCTGGTAGGTAACAATATGCCTGTTTTTTTTATACAGGATGCGTTGAAGTTTCCCGACCTCGTGCATGCTGTAAAACCCGAGCCACATAATGAAATTCCGCAGGCGGCATCGGCGCATGACACTTTCTGGGATTTTATCGGACAAATGCCCGAGAGCATGCACATGATACAATGGCTTATGAGCGACAGGGCTATTCCGCGCAGCCTCAGGATGATGGAGGGCTTTGGCGTACATACTTTCCGTTTTATTAATGCTGAAAATAAAGCAAGTTTTGTGAAGTTTCACTGGAAACCCTTGCTGGGCGTGCATTCCGTAGCATGGGATGAGGCACAACGGATCTCGGGGAAGAACCCCGATTTTCATAAGCAGGATCTTTGGGATGCTATCGACCAGGGTCAATATCCCGAATGGGAGCTGGGCGTGCAGATTGTACCCGAAGAGGAGGAACATAATTTCCCCTTTGACCTGCTGGATCCCACCAAGATCATTCCCGAAGAAATGGTTCCTGTACAGCGGATCGGTAAAATGACATTGAACCGTAACCCCGATAATTTCTTTGCAGAAACGGAGCAGGTCGCTTTTCATCCCGGGCATATCATCCCTGGTATCGATTTTACCAATGATCCTTTATTACAGGGAAGATTATTCTCCTATACCGATACGCAGCTGTCACGTTTGGGAGGTCCTAATTTTCACGAAATACCCATCAACCGCTCCATTCCCGAAGTGCATAATCACCAGCGTGATGGTATGCTCCGGATGAAGATCAACAAAGGAAAAGTGGCTTATAACCCTAATACACTGGCAGGCGGCTGCCCGTTCCAGGCAAAGATGGCCGAAGGTGGCTTCCACTCTTATGAAGAACGCATCGATGCTAAAAAAGTAAGGGCACGTAGCCGAAGCTTCTTCGATCATTTCAGCCAGGCCGCCTTATTTTATAACAGCCAGTCTGAGGCGGAAAAGCGTCATATTCAAAATGCTTTTTCTTTTGAGTTGGGTAAGGTAATGGTTGAAGGTATCAGGCAGAGAATTGTAGATATGCTGCTGGAAGTAAACACCGACCTGGCTCATATTGTAGCCGCTAACCTCGGATTGGTTCCTAAAAAATTGCCGCAACCTGTTACCGGCAGCATTCCAGCTGACGGAGATCCTGAAGCGCATCATTCTTTTAAAGAAGAGCTGCCGGTAGCTGCGTCGGAAGCCTTGAGCATGCAAAATACCATTAGGGATATCAAAACGCGCAGGATTGCTTTACTGGCAGCTGATGGAGTTACCGGTGAAGCTTTGGTACAGTTAAAAACTGCCCTGGTTGAGGCCGGAGCTACCTGTAAGGTAATCGCGCCCAAGCAGGGTTTTATCAGCAGCGATAATGGCGAACTCGTAAAGGTGGACGAAAGTTTCCTGATCACTTCCTCTGTTTTGTATGATGCGGTTTTTATAGCGGATCATTCCAATACCGCATTGCTCGCGGGTTGTAAAGACGCCATTCATTTTGTGGCCGAAGCTTTCAAACATTGTAAAGCCATCGGAGCTACTGAAACCAGCAGCTCCCTGTTGCAAATTGCGTTACCCGAGGAGGCAATTAATGGTGCAGGCATTATAACCGATGGCAATACGCAGGCATTTATAGACGCTGTAGCACAGCATCGTTTTTGGGAGCGGGAAGAAACACCTGTAGTAGCCGCCTGATTCTTTTATCATTCAAAATAAACAATATTCTATATGTCGAAGTTAAAACCTAAAGAAGAGGTAAACCCGCCACAGGAACAACCCCGGCCGGGATCAGAAGAACAGATGAAGCCAATACCGGAAACAGATCCAAAAAGTAAAGGCTCCGGCAAATTGCAGTCCAAACGGGTATTGATTACCGGCGGCGATAGTGGGATTGGAAAAGCAGTAGCCAAATTGTTTGCCAGCGAGGGTGCAGATATTGCACTTTGTTACCTGAACGAAGATGAGGATGCTGACCAGGCAAAGGCCGAGATTGAACATTGGGGCGTTAACTGTGTTTTGATACCTGCCGATATCAGCAGGGAAGACAGTTGCAGGGAGGTAGTCGGGATTGCAGTGGAAAGCCTGGGCGGCCTGGATATACTGGTAAATAATGCTGCCGCGCAATGGGAGCAGGAGGATATAGCCAACATCTCCACGGAGCAATTATTAAAAACATTTTCCACCAATTTTTTCTCCTGTTTCTGGATGAGCAAATATGCGCTTGAGCATTTACAGGAAGGATCCTGCATTATCAATACAACTTCTGTTACAGCCTATCGGGGAAGTCCCACATTAATGGATTATGCAGCTACCAAGGGTGCTATAGTAGCGTTTACCCGTAGTCTTGCCGGTAGCCTGGTAAAAAGAGGCATCCGTGTAAACGCGGTAGCGCCGGGTCCTATCTGGACCCCGTTGATCGTGTCCTCTTTTGATGCGGAAAAAGTATCGGAGTTTGGAAGCGATACGCCCATGAAGCGCCCGGGCCAGCCAAACGAGGTAGCGCCCAGTTACCTGTTCCTGGCATGTGAGGATAATAGTTATATGACCGGGCAGGTACTGCATCCAAACGGGGGGGAGATCATCAACGCCTGATAGGTTGATAACCTGAATCGTTAATTAAAAACTGAAGATCATGAATAGAGACGGAGCATTACAAAGTGCCTGGCAACAGGAAATAAAAAAGTATGACACACCTCCGGCTATTGCTGATGTATATGATGTGGCCATAATTGGAGCGGGTATTACCGGTATTACCTGTGCCGAAAAGCTGCAGGCATCAAATAAGAATTGTATTGTATTGGAGGCGGTGAATATGGGGCATGGCACCACCGGGGGCACTACCGCCCATCTGAATACTTTTTTTGATAGTAGTTATGATAAAGTGATCCGTGACTTTGGTAAGGATAATGCCCGGTTACTGGCGCAGGCCGGTAAGGAGGCTATAGCTACTATTAAAGCAAATGTCCAGAAGTACCAGATCGATTGTGACTTCGAAGAAAAGGAGGCATACCTGTTTGCTACAGATGAAAAACAGGCGAAGGAGCTGGACGATCTTTTTGAAGGTTCGCTGGAAGCAGGGATTGATATCAGTTGGTCTGACGCGCATACATTTCCTGTTCCTTTTGTAAAGCAGGCCCGTATTGGCGGCCAGGCACAATTTCATCCGGTTAAATATATACGAGCCCTTGCAGAGGCTTTTGTGAAAATGGGAGGAACGATCTTTGAAGACGTTCGAGTACAGGATATCGAAGAAGCCGGGAATGGCGTATTGGTGCTAAAAACAACAAAGGGTGAAGTACGTTGCCGGCATGCTATATATGCAACCCATACGCCTCCCGGCATAAACCTGCTGCATTTCAGGTTGATTCCCTGGAGAAGCTACGTTGTAGCGGCAAGGCTGAAAGAAGGTAGTTATCCGGTGGCCCTGGGTTATGATCTGGAAGATCCTTATCATTATTACCGTACCCATACCATTAATGGAGAGCAGTTGCTGATAGCGGGAGGGAAGGATCATAAAACAGGCCATGAAGAAAATACGGAGCAGTTTTTCAGGGAGCTCGAAGCGCATGTACAACAGCATTACGAAATAGATTCGGTAGCTTATAGCTGGTCTTCTCAATATTACGAACCAGTAGACGGGCTGCCCTATATTGGCCATTTACCCGGCGGTATTAAAGAAGTGTATGTGGCAGCGGGTTATAATGGTAATGGCATGATATTCGGCACTCTTGCAGGAACCATTCTCACTTCTTTGATCCATACCGGAGACCATACTTATAAAAAGTTGTTCGATCCTTCAAGAGTTAAGCCTGTAGCGGGTTTTAGTAAGTTTGTAGAGCAGGGCGCAGACTTCATATCCAGCTTTATAAAAGATAAGCTTTCTACTGAAAAGATCCAATCCCTGGTTGAGTTAAACAACGACCAGGCTAAAGTAGTGAAATACGATGGAGAGGCTTATGCGATGTACAAAGATAATGGAGGACAGCTACATGCGGTCAGCAGTACCTGTACACATGTACATTGCAATGTGGTTTGGAACAACGCGGAGAAAACCTGGGACTGTCCCTGTCATGGATCGAGGTTTAATATCAACGGGAAGGTGTTGAATGCACCGGCCGTAAAAGACCTGGACCGGGTGCATTTATCTGAACCGGACGGAACATAATAAAACCATACCTGTCTTATAAAATTCACAGTATTCACAATGAAGGAGTAAACATATAGCCTTCGATGATTTACGTTTATTTAAAGGAGCTGTCTGCGCTCCTTTTTTAGTGCGCGTAAGGTAAAAAGCCATTAACTTACATAACATATGAACCCCGTGGAAGAGCGTGTGAAGAACCGGTTCCTGTAAACCGGTAAACAAAATATTGGCTAAAACCTTTAACTCGTAAACAACAATGAAAAGAAGAAAAGATGCAGGGCCGGCAAAGGAGCCGGTACTCGGCGAAAAGGAAAGGATCATCGTGGTAGGCGGCTCTGCCGGTGGCGTAAATGCATTAAGGGCTTTTGTTAAAGGTCTCCCAGCTGACTTTATGTCCCCCGTTTTTATAGCCTGGCACATGTCGCCCGATGCCAGCGGTATCCTGCCCGAACTATTAAGTACCCTTACTTCGCTAAAAGTAGCGCATGCACTCGACTATGAGCCCATAGGGCCGGGCCGCATTTATGTAGCTCCCCCCGACCATCACCTGTTGGTTGAACAGGGGCATGTACGGGTAACCCGGGGTCCTAAAGAAAACCGTTTCAGGCCGGCTATAGATCCTTTGTTTCGTTCTGCTGCTTATGCCTACAGAAACCGTGTGATCGGCGTTATTGTATCCGGTGCCCTGGATGATGGAGTGGCAGGTCTCTGGACTATTAAAAACAATGGAGGCATTTCCATTGTGCAGGATCCTGCTGATGCTGATATCCCGTCGATGCCGCAGAATGCTTTACGGGAGGCTCCGGTAGACCACTGTGTGCCTGCTGCTGATTTTCCTGCCTTATTATTAAAGCTCACCCAACAGAGGGTGCCGGCAAGAAGACCCAAGACGGAACAGGCGCCGGTAGCGTTGGAAAAAGACATTGCAGGGGAGGTGAAAGGCGCTGGTATGAAAGCCTTTAGCCTGGGAGAGTTGAGCCCTTTCTCTTGCCCCGAGTGCCATGGTGTGCTGGCGCGTATTAAAGAAGGAAGCATTATTCGTTTTCGTTGCCATACAGGTCATGCTTATTCGGCTGATACATTATTGTCGGGGCTGACCGAGCAGATTGAACAGGAACTGTACAGCGCAATGAGGGGTATGGAAGAAAGTATTTTGTTGTTGAATCATATGGGCGATCATTATGCAGAGGATAATGAACCAGCAAAAGCTGCGTTTTGCTTCAGGAAAGCCAAAGAGGCCGAGGAGCGTTCACAACAGGTACTTAATATTATCAGAACCCAGGAAGCACTAACCAGGGAGCGCATCACAGAAGTATTGAGTGTGGAGAAAAACAAAACAGCATAAGTCCGGGTTCTGAACAGTAGGTTTTATATTGCGCGTATCAATTACCAATTAATATTTAATTAAGCAGCATGGCAAATCCACGCAACGGGCAGGACGAGGGTGACAGGGCAGGCAATAATAGCGGGCCGGATTCTTTTTTGATGGTAGTATTAGGTGCAGCGACAGGAGGCCCTGATGCCCTGCAGGATTTTTTCAGGCATACGGTTCCCGGAGATGCCTGTTATTTAATAGTGGCACATCTGGGCGCCAATGAAATAGCAGCCCTTGCCGGTGCATTAAAAAATCTGAGTTCTTTACCTGTATCATTGGCAAAAGGAAAGATCAGGTTTGCTCCCGATCATATCTATATTTTTTCGCATCTTGATGGATGGCGGATGGAGGAAGGCTTTTGGGTAGTAACCCCCGAATCGGCAAAGGAGTTGAATCCTATTGATCGCTTGATGGAGCAGGTGGGATCTCTTTTCGGGATGAATGCTATAGGAGTAATTCTTTCAGGTGAAGGATCCGACGGAGTCATGGGTATAAAGAGTATCAAAAAAAGCGGTGGAGTTATTTTTACGCAAAACCCAAGAGAGGCCCAACAAAGTGAAATGTGCCGCAACGCCATTATTACCGAATGTGTAGATGAAATTTTGCCTGCCAGCGAAATACCCGCCAGGATCCATGCTATTAAAAAGGGCAACGCAAGGATACCGGCGCAGCC
>JBCNOR010000024.1:0-18205 GCA_039593785.1 Niabella sp.
AGTGCAGATCACGGAGCCGCTCAAATGTTTGTAAACGAAGCCTCACCTGATGCGGTGCCGATGAAAGGCACTGTTATCAGCGATGCCCTGCAGGAGAGCCTGAAAGCTTTTGGAGACAGGGATGCCAAATACCGGGCAGTGGTTTTAATTTCTGATGGAGAGGATCATGATGAGGAAGCTATTAATCTTTCAAAAGAACTCTCCAAACGCGGCTTAATGGTTAATACAGTAGGTATTGGTTCTCCTACAGGTAGTTTTATACCCGACGATTCAACCAGGGGACATAAAATAGACGAAGAAACGGGCATTGAAATTGTATCCAAACTCAATGAACAGGAGTTAAAACAGATTGCGGCCAATACCAGTGGCGTGTATGTTCATTTAGAGAACAGCGATGCTGCTGTTCAACAAATTTCGGCGAACCTCGCACAGATAGACAAAAAAGTAACCGGCGACACCAGTCTTATGAGCTTCTCCTATTATTTCTGGGTATTTGTTGCTGTGATGATTGTATTGTTGATTGGGGAACAATTATTGCCGGAAGGAAAGAAGCCAGCAGTGAAATAAGGCAGTTGTTGGTTTGTTAACAAAATACAGATGCGAAGACTTATCCTATTCATATCTTTTTCCGCGAGCCTGGTAACAGGTAAAGCTCAAAACCAGCAAAGCTTTATTAAAGAAGGAAATGATTTCTTTAAAAAAGGGCAGTTGGCAGAAGCTGTAGCCAGTTACAATAAGGTAACCGAAGAGCCCTATAAATACACTGCACTTTTAAATAAGGGCACTGCATTATATAAACAGAAAAAGATGGCAGAAGCGTTAAAAGCCTACAACCAGGTTAGCGCTTCGCCTAATGCCGCTAATTTGTTAAAGTCGGGCGCACACTATAATGCCGGTGTAGTTTACAGTAATCAAAATAAAATAGAAGAAAGTATTGAAGCCTATAAAAAAGCGCTTCGTTTAAATAACCAGGATAATAATGCCAGGGAAAATTTGCAAAAAGCCTTATCGGAATTGAAAAAAAGTGGCGGAGGAGGCGGAGGGGAAACAAAACCCCAGCAGGCTCAATCAAAACTCAATAAAAGCCAGGCGCAGCAACAACTTGACAGACTGGAACAAAAAGAAAAAAATACACAGAGTAAGGTCTCCAATAAAAAAACACAATTTGGCGGCAGTGTTGGAAAAGACTGGTAATAAAAAAGAGTGCTTGCGGGCACTCTTTTACTTTATATAAAATAATCTCTTACTGCACAGGAGGCTTCACCGCCTGCCGGGCCAATAAAACCCATTTAGTTCCCTGCTTTTGCCAAACGGTCATCACTTTCAGCGTAACATGTCCCGGCTTATTGTTATCATTGGTATCTGCATCAAAGACGTGTCTTACAATGGCTGTAGTTCCGGCAATATCTATCGTTTGATCAGTGATATTGATCTTTACAAAATCTGATGCACCGGTTTTAAAGGTTTGCAGAAACTGTTCTTTAGTTTCTATTTTTCCGCTGGAATGCCCATAAGTCAATTTAGGCACAGTCAGGCTGTTAAGGGATTTCAGGTCGCTATCTTCCAAAGCTTTTACAAACTGGGCTACGGTTTTCTGAACCTGTTCTTCGTAAGAACGCTGGGCCCGCGCACTCATACAAAAAGCCAATGTGGCTAATAAAAAAAATTGCTTCATCGTTATTGTTTAAGTATTAAATCGGGTTAAACCTTACCAACGGGCTACCTCGGTAATGCCACCTACAGCAATATCGCCAATCTTTACTTTAATGTCTGCATCCAGCGGCAATAACAGATCCACCCGGGAACCAAATTTAATGAATCCCATTTCTCCCGCCTGTTCAACCTTGTTACCCACCGACAGATAGTTTACAATGCGTTTGGCTAATGCACCCGCTATTTGTTTGGTTAAAACCTCCTTGCCGTTTGCGGCCTTAAATACGTTGGTATGGCGCTCATTTTCGGTTGATGATTTAGGATGCCAGGCTACGAGGTACTTTCCTTTATGATACTGATTATATACTACTTCACCACTTACCGGGTTACGGTTTACGTGTACATTTAATGGGCTCATAAATATAGACACCTGTATTCTCCTGTCTTTAAAATACTCATCCGCTTCTACTTCTTCAATTACTACTACCTTGCCATCGCAGGGCGCCAAAACAGTGTCTGTACCCAAAGTATAGCTTCTGTTGGGTATCCTGAAAAAAGACACTACCAATACCAGCAATACAAAAGTTACCAGTAACAATAAGTAGAAAATAGCCGGGTAGGCTGTAAACAAATATTTGTAGCCAAGAAAGTTAATCAACAGGAATAAAATAACTGCGATGGCAATAGAGCCTTTTCCCTCACGATGAAGCGTCATGTACGATTGTTTTTTGTGCTGCGAAATTACAGCTTATTGCCTAAACAGATGGCCACGGGCGCACAAATTAAAGTATTTGTTTACCCGCAGCCTTTAGAAAGAAGAAGAAAAAGTTGTAAATTTTTTATTGCTCTAATACCCGGAAAGTAATGGGTTGTTTACGATAAGCTTTTACTTCCTTACCATTCTGTATAGCTGGTTTCCATTTTCCAGATCTTTTAATAACGCGAACCGCCTCCTGCTCCATACCATGACCATAATTAGTTAGCGGCTTTATATCGCTGACATTACCCGCAGCATCCACTATGAACTGTATGATGACGGTGTAAGTTCCCGGCGCAGCACCATTATCTACAGGCACTTCACCCACCAGGTTACGTTCTAAAAATCGTTTCCAGTCGCCCATATAGGAAGCGTCGATTTCAACTTTGATAAAAGTTTTGTCTGCATCGAAATCATCTTTTACCCTTTCCACCCTAAGCCCTTTTCCATCGCCGTCTGACAGTGGTGTTACAACAAGTCCCATATCTTTAACCCCATCCTGGGATATATTACTGATCCTTGTATCGGCCAGTGCTTCCTGGGTAGGTGGCGGCTCTACTATATCGTTATCTGTAATAACCGGTGTGGTAAAAGCAATCGTCTGTATTTTCGGTACTTCAACTTTAGCTGCGGGAGGTGGGGGCGGTGGTGGTTCCGGGATTTCTTCTTCAATTGGTTTAATTTCTGATATTATAAGCTCCGGGCTTATTTTTACCATATCCTCATCTACAGTTTTGGCAAATGTATTGGTGAGCCAGGCGCCTCCTCCCATGGCTATACAAATACCAGCCGTTATTAAGAGTGCCTTCGTCATGCGCTGGTGATAATTTCGGCGAAGCTCATAGGCTCCGTAATTTTTGTTCCTTCCATCGAAAACGATGTCGAGCATATCTGCCCGCAGAATAGCTGCTGTTTCCATAATTGTTTATTTAAAATGATGATTTGAAAATATTTTGCAGGCGCCCATACTGAGGTCCTTACATACCATCCCCGTTACCCAACCGGGTTTACTTTTTTTAAGAAAGTTTAGCGCCTGGATTACTTTATAGATTGTAGTAGCGTAAGATCTCTTGCGTCAGGTTCTGTTAAAACATAGCGCGCAATTTTATTGATCGTCATCTCATCCAGCATGGCAACAATTGCCTTATAACTGGCGTCTTTGGTAGGTTTGATCAGAACGGTCAGCGCTTTTTGCCGGCAGTCGTCGATAGTAGTTGGGTTAGCAACGGCCTTTTCTTCGCAAGCCTTGTCCGGCTTATAGTTGTTGATTACTTCCTGCTTTTTACGGATCAGCTCTTTGCGTATTTCCGAAAGCGAGCTTTTCTTCATTTTGATGCCTGGTTCATCAGGTAGTCCCTCGTAATAATAAATACCCGCATCTTTATCGATAAGAATTGTAAATGCTCCCGATCGGGGAATAAGCATTTCAGGGCCCTTACTTTCAGGCATAAACAGGTCCATAGCTTTGGGCTCATTCATCGATGAGGTGAAAATGAAAAACGTAATCAGCAAAAATCCCAGGTCCACCATTGGCGTCATATCTATCCTTACTGATAATCTTTTTTGCTTCCCGGCACCCCCCCGCTGTACGCGGCTTTGGCTTTGGTTTGTATCTATGTTCGCCATAGTTGTGCTTTTGTTAATGAGATACCAATAGTAAATTTTTCCATAAACTATTTTCGGCGTCCTATATGCGGAAATAAAAAACCTCACAGCTTTTAACTGTGAGGTCGCCTACAATTTGCAGCTGAAGCTACACTTCAATATCCTACAACATTATTTTTTTAACCAGGTATTATTAACCCGGTTCCAATCGGGAAGCCGATTATCCGGGTCTATTTTTACTTCCTTTAATTCACTGGTAGTAGGTGTAGTAAATGTGTAAGTACTTCCTCGCTGCCAGATCTCCACCGGTAACTGTATCGTTTGCTGCCTTCCATTCGTTTCGGTAACCAGTACTTTAACCGGCATGGGCATCTGCTCGAGGTTTTCAATAGTGATGGCAGCGCCATTTGCCGGCAAATTGTCTTTGTACGTTACGCTCTTGACTGCCTGATCAATCTTCCAGGTATTGAATACCCAACCTCTCCAAAACCAGGACAGGTCCTCCCCTGCTACATTCTCCATCGTATGAAAGAAGTCCCAGGGAGATGGGTGCTTGAATGCCCACCGGTTAATATACTCCTTAAAGGCGGCATCAAATCTGTCTGGCCCTAAAACATTATCGCGCAAGGCATGCAGCATTTGAGCAGGCTTGTAGTAAGCCGTTACACCCAGGCTTCTCTGTTGCACGGCGTCGGGTATGGTATATAATCCATCTACGTTTTCGCTAAACGAGCTCCTGCCCTCATCGCCTGAAGACGGCTTAGAAAACTCGCCCATATTAAATGCCCGGGTAGAAAAGCTGTTTATAAAAGTATTGAATCCCTCATCCATCCAGGCATATTTTCTTTCGTTACTGCCAACGATCATGGGAAACCAGGTATGTCCAAACTCATGATCGGTTACACCCCAAAGTCCGGCTCCTTTTGCCCGGTAACTGCAAAAAACAATACCCGGATATTCCATACCACCCACAATGCCTGCTACGTTGGTAGCCGCAGGGTAAGGGAATTCAAACCACTTGCCGGAGTAGTGTTCTATTGAAGCTTTGGTAAATTCGGTACTCCGCTGCCATCCGTCGGTGCCAATCGATTCTACAGGGTAAGCGCTTAATGCTACACATTTTTTGCCGCTGGGTAAATTTATTTTGGCTCCATCAAAAACAAAAGCTTTTGAAGCCGCCCAGGCAGCATCTCTTGTATTCTGAATTTTAAATTTCCAGGTATTCGTTTTCTTAGCCGTTTTAATCCCCGCATTCACCTCATCCGCACTCCGTATCGTTACTGTTTTTTCGCTGGTTTTAGCATTGGCATACCGGGTAGCTTCAGCTGGAGAAAGGCATTCGGCGGGATTTAATAATTCACCCGATCCAACAATGATCATATCTGCAGGCGCAGTTACTGCAAAATCAATATCGCCGTACTCCAGGTAAAACTCTCCCTGCCCTACATAAGGCAATACATTCCAGCCTTGCAGGTCATCATATACACACATGCGCGGAAACCATTGCGCTATTTCATACACCCACCCGTTCTTTGTTTGCAGGCGCCCCATACGATCAGTTCCATATACCGGAACTTCAAAAGACCAGTCTATGATCAGCTTCACCTTACCCGCATTCTTCAAAGATTCCTGCAACCATACCTGCATACGGGTGTCTGTAATGGTAAACTGCGGCGTATATTTCTTCCCGTTTACCTCTATGGTTACCGATTTAATCACCTGCCCCTGTGTAAACCCGGTATTGGCCCACCGCCCGCCGGAAGCAGTGGTAGTTGCTGACCCGCGAGAGTCTTTACGATAAATATTCTGGTCTAATTGTAACCATAAAAATTTTAGGTTATCCGGGCTATTGTTTGTGTACACCAGCTCCTGAGATCCCGTAACAGTATGGTTCGCGGTATCAATAGAGCAATTGATTTTATAATCGGCCCTGTTCTGCCAGTACTTTACGCCCGGCTCCCCGGAGGCGCTACGGTATTCATTTCCAGGGTAAGGATAAAACTGTGGATTAAATGCTTCTTTAGCATTGTATGCGGAAGTTGTTTGAGAAAACGCTTGTGTTGTTAGCAAAGCCAACACAAAAGAATAAAGGAATTGATGTCTCATGCAAAAATTTTAAACGCTGAATTTAATACAATTTTTGCTTGCAGATCGTTAACAGAAGTAAAATGTGATAAGCGGTAGTTTGGATTACAAAGCGCAGCAATTAGCCTACCGCCCCTAAAACGACAAAAGCAGTTTGTCCTCAGGATAAACCAGCTTGGAGCTTTTCCGATTTCCTTTATAAATGAAATGTACAATATTCACCTGGTCCTCAAACAGATCGTAAAGAATCCTGTTCTCTACCGTAATGCTTTTTATATTAAACGCCGGGGCCTCAGCAGTGGTGTATACAAACACTGCCTCATGATCAATTTCCCAGTCATAGAGTTTGAGAGGCAATATTTTATCACCCGTCTTTAATGTAAGATGCGTAGTAATATACTTGTTTATTAACACCGTCATCTGTGTTTTTAGCTTAGGATTAGAAAGATCCGCCTTTTGTTTATATAACTTAGCCAATACAGTTTCGAAATCGTCAGTAAAAATTTTTGTACTGATCTCCACCCTTTTGCTTTTTGCATCGTACTCCATTTCGGTAGCACTTACATGATAGGGATGTACATTTGCATTGAACAAAAAAAAGCCCAGCAACCATTTATTGAGTAATAATACCACCGACATATTTTGCGAAAATAGTATTAAGACAAAACTTTAGCTTTAGAAGTTGTACAGGCACATGAGAAATGACGGTTTATGAACGATTTTAGTTTTTATTTTATGGAGGGATGGAGGCATATCATTAGTACTGATGCGCTGGACCATCAATTATTTATTCTTGCCTTAGCTGTTGTGTATACCTTCAGCGATTGGAAAAAGGTGTTGATCCTGGTAACCGCATTTACGATAGGGCATTCATTAACTTTGGCGCTAAGCGTGTTAGATCTGATCAGGGTTTCATCGGCATGGGTAGAGTTTTTAATTCCCGTAACTATTGTATTAACTGCTGCCTGGAACATTTTCAACGGCAAACCGGTTAAAAATGTGAATACCAATTATTTCCTGGCCCTGGGTTTTGGTTTGATACATGGATTGGGATTTGCCAATTCCATACGTATGATGTTGGCCAGCGACCAGTCTTTGGGGATGGGTCTGTTTGGTTTTAATGTTGGACTGGAAGCCGGCCAGGTGGTAGTAGTGCTCATCATCCTTTTGTTGGGCAAAGTTTTGCTGGAGCTGGTAAAAGTTCCTCAAAGAATTTATATATTCGTGGTATCACTGGCTGTTTTATTATTTGCAGCCAAAATGGCTATAGAAAGAGTTCCTTTTTGATTTGGTATCAAAACATATCGTGCAACTATTTTCTGCACCTCATATCAACTTATGACGCATAAGCTGGTTTAAAAGATCTGTAATAAAAAGTATGTCAAAGCTATCATGTATCATCGCTGGTCTCGCGTTTTGCATAACCGCAGCTGCGCAGGATATTCAAAATAATCCAACCAGTAATCACGGTAATAAATTTGAACAGTTGGGCACCATTTTACCCACCCCCAACGAATACCGAACGGCAAGCGGCGCTCCTGGTCCAAAATACTGGCAGCAACGCTGCGACTATACGATAAAATGCGAGCTGGATGAGGCTAATAATATCCTGACAGGTAGTGAAACACTGAATTATTTCAATAACTCTCCCGATCAGCTTACTTATATCTGGTTCCAGTTAGACGAGAATGAACACAGCAATGTCAACAATGCCAATTATCAAACATCCTCTCGTATGCCGCAGGTGATGACGGATAACATGCTGGCAACACAAGAGGAAGATGCAGCAAAGACAGATAACGGCTACGGCGTAAAAATAAAAAAGCTCACCGACCTGAATGGAGCGGCACTAAAATATACCATTAATAAAACCATGATGCGGGTAGACTTGCCTACTCCTTTAAAGCCAGGTCAGAAATATATCATCAAAATTGACTGGTCTTACAAAATTAGTGACCGGATGAAATACGGCGGTCGAGGTGGCTATGAGCATTTTGCAGAAGATGGTAATAACCTGTATACCATGGCGCAGTGGTTTCCCAGGGTTTGTGTGTACAGCGACTTCCAGGGCTGGCAAAATCATCAATTTACAGGACGTGGAGAATTTGCCCTGACTTTTGGAAATTATGATGTGCAAATTACGGTTCCTGCTGATCATGTAGTGGGCGCTACCGGCGAATGCCAGAATTATGCGCAGGTGTTGACCGCGGCGCAGCTGGGGCGTTACAACCAGGCCCGCAACGCCAAAGAACCGGTTGAGATTGTAACACTGGCCGAAGCCACTGCGGCAGAAAAAAACAAGAGTGCTCAAAAGAAAACCTGGTCTTTCAAGGCTGATAATGTGAGAGATTTTGCCTGGACCTCATCCAGGAAATTTGTATGGGACGCCATGCCGCAGTTGATCAACGGGAAAAAAATAATGTGCATGAGCTTCTACGGCAAGGAGGCTTATCCGCTTTATAGAAAATTCTCCACCCGTGCAGTAGCACACACCATCAAAACATATTCCGATTTTACCTTCCCTTATCCCTACCCTGTAGCACAAAGTGTAGAGGCTGCAAACGGTATGGAATATCCAATGATCTGCTTTAACTACGGGCGTACAGAAAAAGACGGCACTTATAGTGAGAGTGTGAAAAATGGTATGCTGGGCGTGGTCATACACGAGGTGGGTCATAACTTTTTCCCGATGATCGTTAACAGTGATGAGCGCCAGTGGACATGGATGGATGAAGGACTGAATAGCTTTGTCGAATACCTTACAGAAGAGCTATGGGATAACAAATTTCCAACTAAGAAAGGATGGGCAGGCGCTATTGTAGATTACATGAAGTTACCAAAAGAACAATTGGAGCCGGTAATGAGCAATTCGGAAAACATTATCGGGTTTGGCCCCAACGCCTATACCAAGCCTGCTACCGCATTAAACATCCTCCGCGAAACGATTATGGGTCGCGAGCTGTTTGATTTTGCTTTTAAAGAATACGCGCGCCGCTGGGCTTTTAAACATCCTACTCCAGCCGATTTGTTCCGCACGATGGAAGACGCCAGCGGCGAGGACCTCGACTGGTTCTGGCGTGGCTGGTTTTATGGTATTCAGCCCGTAGACATTTCGCTGGATACGGTAAAATATGCGAAAGCAGATTTAAACAGCGAATTGCCAAGGGCAAGATCAGACCAACGCAAAGTAGCAGCACCCGATAAAAACCCTTATGATGACATTTCGAAAATCCGCAACCGGGAAGATAAAAACATAAAATTTTACACGGATCTGAACCCGGAGGCGAGGGACTTTTACTGGCAATATGCAAGAGGGCAGGTGAAAGCAGATACAACTCAAACCTTTACAGTAGAAATGCCAATGACTGTAACCGCATTAACACCCCAGGCCAAAGAAAAATTTGCCAACAGTTATTTTTATGAATTGAGTTTCTCCAACAAGGGCGGGTTGGTTATGCCCATTATTATCGAATGGACTTATAAAGATGGCAGTAAGGAGATTGATCGCATTCCGGCCCAGATCTGGCGTTACAATGAACAGAGCGTAAAAAAATTCTTTGTAAAGAATAAAGAAGTGGCTTCAATACAGTTGGATCCTTTACAGGAAACCGCTGATATTGACGTAACCAATAATGTATGGGGTACCATGCCGGCCCCTACCAGGTTTAAAGCATTTTCGCAAAAGACAGATGGAGGTCCGCGCCGCGGCCAGAGTGTAGGCAAGAACCCGATGCAGGCGGCGAGTATGTAGTAATCTGGTTGAAAAGTTGACTGGTTGATAAGGGAAAGTATCCTTGTCAACAAGTTAACCAGTCAACTGATAACTTCATCAAAAAAACATCGCTTCGGCTACCGCCACACTTTCCGGCTTTCCTACATCTACCCAGCGATCGCCGCTATGTTCAAAACCTACGATTTTGTGTGTTTTTGCCAGATCAAGATATAGATCGATCAACGAAAATTTTCCTGTAAAGTTAATATGATCAAACACCTCGTACTCAAAGATCACCACGCAGTCGTAGGCCTTTGCCACCAGGTTATCCTTCGGTACAGATATACGCTCTTCGCCTGTTGCATTATTTCTCCAGCCGCAAAGAACATTGTGCTCGTCAAATAACAGGTTACGCGAGGTTTTACGGTTACTTACAGCAAAAGAAATTAACGGCTTTTCCTGCTCATGAAAACGCAGGAGCTCATTGATATCCAGATCGGTTAAGATATCGGCATTACAGGTAACAAACCGCTCGCCAGGTTTAAAAAGTCGTTTAGCATGGAGTAATCCACCACCGGTTTCCAGCACATAATCACGTTCATCACTAATAATAATATTGGAGCCCCAACCCTTGTTTGTTTCTATGGCTTCTTTTATCTGGTCGGCAAAATGATGCACGTTTACAATAACGTCTTTGATACCATACTGCTGCAGGTATTCGATATTGCGTTGCAGCAAGGGTTTGCCATTAACGGGCGCCAGGGCCTTGGGATGATTATCCGTCCAGGGTTTAAAACGGGTGCCAAGCCCGGCACAGAAGATCATCCCGCGCGCTCCCCCAGCCCCTGCAGGGAAGGGCTCTGCTACACTTTCCGACAGTGATTGACTGTTCGTATTTATATTCATTGCTATAAAATCTTCAATTTTACTAATCATTCCAAATGTTGTTCAAGCTCGCCGTTCGTAAACCTCAATACTTGTAAGCCGTCTCCCTCCATAGCTTAGTCGGATGATATCACGGGCCTTTACGTACTCTTTCAAATGTATACTTTTATCCACTTCTATAGCCGGCTTATAATAAACAGGTATCAAAATTATTATTACATATTGTTTACCCTCTCCTTCCAGCCAGTGGAGACACTGGCCAGGGCTATGCTGAGGTTGGTGTCTCACAAACTAGTCGGATGCATTTCAATAAAATTGATGCCGGTTTGTTATTAATGCATGACAATAGAGATCGAGAATGTAAATAGAACAGGGATGCTGCCTTCTAAATTTTATACCGGTGGGTGCTTTTAAATAGCCCCCTAAAATTTCTTATACATGCGCATCGATTACGTAATTCCCTTGCCCGCTGAAATAAAAGCCTTCCGGCACCGGCATGCATTTTCCGTTTCATAGATTTTAATGTTTTAGCAGCGCGGATCTCCCCTCCTAGGGGCTGGGGGCTTGCGCTGGCTCATTTATCCAGTTCTTGGCATCCTGCACATAATGGCATAGCTCAATTTTCACTTTGAACTTATTTTTCAAATGTCTTACCAATGCGTCTGCTGCGTATACACTGCGGTGCTGGCCGCCGGTACAGCCGAAGCTCACATATAAACTGTCAAATCCACGCTTAATATAATCCTCAACACTTATATCTACCACGTCAAAAACGCTGTGCAAAAACTCGGGCATTTTTGTTTGCTGTTCCAGGTATTGAATTACTTCTTTATCGCGCCCTGTCTGGCATTTCATACTTTCTACACGCCCCGGATTCAGGATACCCCGGCAATCAAAAACAAAGCCCCCACCATTTTCTTCGTCATTTATAGGCAACCCCTTTTTAAAAGAGAAACTGCAAATTTTCACTATCAAAGGCGTGTCTTCTGTTGCCTGAACAGGCGTAAATTGTTGTATAATACTATCGTCTACGCATAATTGCAATACCTTTTCAAACTCAGGTAAAGCAATACCCATCGGGTGGGTTTGCAGGAAAGATCTTAGATTTTTTAAAGCAAGCGGGATACTGGTTAAGAAATGCGCCTTTCTTTCAAACAAGCCCCTGAACCCGTAAGCGCCCAACACCTGTAGCAGTCTTATCAATACATAACCATTATACTGGCTTATGAAGCTTAGTGTGTTCAAAGGCCGTTCCAGCAAGGGTTCCAGGGCACTCATATAATCCTGTAGGAGGTTGCGCTTCCAGTCGTCGGGTAGGGCAGCGCGTGCCTGCCAAAGCAAAGATGCCACATCATACTGAGGCGCTCCTTTCATGCCACCCTGGTAATCGATAAAATGAACAGAATCATCTTTCATGACCTGGATGTTCCGGCTTTGAAAATCGCGGAACATAAAAAACTTATGATCGGTATGCGTTAGGTAATTACTTAATGCCTCAAAATCGTCGATCAGCTTTTGCTTATCGTAAGGCTTCCGCAGGGCATCCAGAAAATAATATTTAAAATAAAGCAGGTCAGCCATAATCGCCTGTTTACCAAATTCGCTATTGGTCAAACATTTGGTATAGTCGAGCCCCTTGTCGCCCTCTACCTGCAGTCTTGCCAACTGCCGGAGGCTCTCCTTAAAAAGATCGTAAATACCCTGTGTGTAGCCTTCACTTTCCAACCGGTTGATCAGGGACACATCTCCAAAATCCTCCTGTAAATAAAACTGCCGGTCTTCACTTACTGCATAAATATTTGCAATGGGTAAGTTTTTCTGAGAAAAGTTCTCGGAGAAATATAAAAAGGAATTGTTCTCCGGCACATTAGCTCCGTAAGTGCCGATCACCGATCCACCCTCTTTATCCCATATACGAAAATAGCGTCGCTCGCTACCTGCCTGTTGTAACACATCGATAGAAGCGGGCTCATTGCCGCTCCAGCTTTTATAAAGATCCTGTATGGCTTCAATTTTTTCCTGCATCGGGCAAATGTAAACAGGATTTACAGATTTCTTTACCCTTTTTTTAAAAGTACAGGTAAGCTAATTAAATGTCCCATCCCACATTAGTCCCTTCAAACCAGGAGACACAAAGAGCGATTTTGCTATCTTAGCCCAAACAATAGTATATGCCCGTAATATTACCTGTAGAAGGAAAAGAACCCCGGTTTGGAAATGACTGTTTTATTGCACCCAACGCAACGATCGTGGGCGATGTCGTAATGGGCGACCAGTGCAGCATTTGGTTTAATGCAGTGCTAAGAGGGGATGTAAACTATATAAAAATGGGTAACAAAGTGAATGTACAGGATGGGGCCTGCATTCATTGTACCTACCAGGGAGCCAGTACCACCATTGGTAACAATGTATCGATCGGCCATCATGCCATTGTACATGGTTGTACTTTACATGATAATGTGCTGATAGGTATGGGCGCCATTGTAATGGACAATGCGGTAGTGCACAGCAATACGATTATCGCCGCAGGCGCCGTAGTATTAGAAGGCACCATCTGCGAAGCCGGCAGCATTTATGCCGGTGTTCCTGCTAAAAAAGTAAAGGATATTTCTGAAGAGCTGGTAAACGGCCAGATCAACCGGATTGCCAATAATTATGTGAAATACGCGGGATGGTTTAAATAATGCTATTTTATTTTTCGAAGCGCTCTGGTTTTGTGAACCGCTACATGATCAGTTTTATCGCTTTTGATTTCGTACTGAGGAGCATCCGGCGTAGCATGGTGGGTATACCCTTTCCAGTTAAAATCGGATTCGTGAATACCGATAATTATTCCTGATACGTGACCGGCTTCAGAGTTCCAGCTGACATGGTCGCCTATTTTGAATTTTGCTTTCACGTATTTGTTATTTTACTAACGCGAAGGAAGCGCTGCGCTTGCATCAAATCCGATCCGGCAATTTTCCGCGAGTTTAAGATCAAAAGGTTGAAACAATTCCTTGTATTTGTTATCTATGAGCTCAAACACCTGGATGGAATGAGTATCGGGATCAGCCATCAGATAGTATTTTACCCCGCAGAACTCATAAAGCGTATACTTGGTATTCCTGTCCTTCAGCCTTGTTGCTTTGGAAAATATTTCCACAATTAAAACAGGGGTTTGAGTGATATGCCCTTCAGGATCGAGGTTACCACAGGCAATTAAAATATCGGGGCGAACAATATTGTATTCATCAATGATCCAATCCTGCTCGTATAAAACCCTGCAATTGCCGGATGCGCTATTTTGTCTTAAACTATTGTAAAAATATGCATGCAGATCGCTCCCCATTAACTGGTGCTTGTTGAAAGGCGAAGGGCTCATAGCTATGGGCGCACCTTTTATCAACTCCCAATCGCCTTCCCATAGTTCCCAGTCACGCACTGTATAAGTAGGTATGTATAGATCCGGAATCATTGTACTCAAAGTTACAATTAAAATTTCCTTTTGCCACTATTGCTCCGTTTAGCAGCGGGCCGGCAAATAAGCTCTATCATCAAAGCCTGGATATCAGGTACATCTGGATGGTATTACAGGTTTTTCAATAGTCCTTATCTTCCATGCTATCCAAAATATTGACATAGCTTACGTACCTGTCCTCATGTATTTCTTTATCAATTACGGCCTGTTTAATGGCGCAATCAGGCTCGTTGATATGCATGCAGTTGTTATACCGGCAATTATTTAACCGGTCGCGCATTTCAGGAAAATAATGGGAAAGCTCTTCTTTCTCCAAACCGGTAACCGCCAGCTCCCTGATACCGGGGGTGTCAATAATCCTGCCTCCTGCAGGCAGATCATACATATTGGCAAAAGTAGTAGTATGCATTCCCTTTCCACTCCAGCCGCTCACGTCCTGCGTTTTTATATCCTTCCCCGGCAACAGGTAATTAACAAAAGTAGATTTGCCCACACCGCTATGGCCACTTACCAGGGTAGTTTTATTACCTAATAACTGATACAGTGCTTCCAGTCCCTTATTGGCTTCCACACTTACAGCATGTACCTGGTAATTTAAAGAACGGTACATTTCACTTAAATCTTCCAGCTTCCTGAACTCTTTATCGCGATAAATATCTGTTTTATTAAATACAATAACAGCCGCCACATGGTACATTTCGCATACTACCAGGAAACGGTCGATAAAACCCTGGGAGGTTTTGGGATCCTTCAAAGTGGCTACAAGCAATGACTGATCTACGTTGGCAGCAATAATATGCTGCTGGTGCTTTACCCGTGGCGACTGCCGGTTAATATAGTTTCTCCGGGGAAGAATTTGAGTGATCATAGCTGTAGTCTCCAATTCATTCTCTACCTCAATTACCACTTCATCTCCCACTGCAATAGGATTGGTACTGGTGATATCATCAATTTTAAAAACACCCTTCATCCGGGCATTATGAAAATTCCCCTGCTCATCCTTTACCGAATACCAGCTGCCGGTTGACCTGTATACAAGTGCTTTGATCATTAGACCTTTTGTCTGTTTCTTAATTAAAAAGTCCATGGCCGATGGACTATCGACCATGGACTAAAAGTTTTGTTCTGTACTACAACGCCAGTGGTTACAGTAAATTGAATGTAACACTTTTATCCTGAAAACTACACCGCTACATTAAAATCGCGCAAAGCATCATTTAAACTGGTCTTCAGATCAGTGCTGGCTTTACGTTTTCCGATAATAAGCGCACAGGGTACCTGGTACTCACCGGCAGGGAATTTTTTGGTATACGTGCCGGGGATCACCACGCTGCGTGCGGGGATACGGCCTTTGGTTTCGATCGCCACTTCTTTACTCACATCTATGATACGGGTGCTTTTGGTTAATACCACGTTTGCCCCCAATACCGCTTCTTTCTCAACAACTACACCTTCTACCACAATAGAACGGCTACCTAAAAAACAACCATCTTCAATAATAACCGGGTTGGCCTGTAAGGGTTCTAATACACCGCCGATACCAACACCGCCGCTCAGGTGAACGCCTTTACCAATTTGCGCACAGCTGCCCACCGTAGCCCAGGTTTCTACCATGGTACCTTCGTCAACATAGGCGCCTATATTGGTATAAGAAGGCATTAATACAACATTTCTACCTAAGAATGCGCCATAACGGGCCACTGCATGCGGTACCGCACGAACGCCTTGCTTTTCGTAATCTTTCTTCAGCAACATTTTGTCATAGAACTCGAAAGGAGCTACGTCCCAGGTTTGCATAGGCTGAATGGCAAAATACATCAGGATGGCTTGCTTCACCCATTCGTTCACCTCCCATTTGGTTTCCTTTTTCTCCGCAACGCGCAATTGTCCTTTGTCCAATGCCTCTATTACTTCACGTATGGCATCGCTGTACTTTTTGTCTTTTAGTAAGTCCCTGTTACCCCAGGCTTCTATGATTAGATCTTGCATGATAAAATTTTGTGTCGGCAAAGATAAGTTTGGAACGCCAATAGACAATGGTCCATAGTCTATAGTTATATTTGCCGCATGAATATTGGTTTTGATGCCAAAAGGGCTTACCATAATGGGACAGGACTTGGTTTTTTTAGCAGGGTACTGATTAAATTAATGGCTACCCATTACCCGCAGCATAACTATTATCTGTTCAATCCTAAACCGGGATCTCTTTTTCAACCCGAGACCGCTAATATCCAGGAGGTTTTGCCTGCACAGTTCCTGCACCGACTTTTAAGCAGCGCCTGGCGCAGCAAATGGGTAACCCAAGATCTGCAAAAGCTGAAAATTGACCTTTACCATGGTCCCAGCCAGGAGATACCCAGGGGGATTCCTCAAACAGGTATCGCATCAGTAGTAACCATTCACGACCTTTTCCCTGAGCTTTATCCCCAGGACTTTAAGCCTGTCGACGTTAAAATATACCGGACCAAGTTGAGATATGCCTGCAACTACGCCAACAAGATCATGGCGATCAGCGAAGAAACCAAAGGGCATATCATTGAGAAATATGGCACCGACCCGGCCCGTATTGATGTTGCCTACCAAAGCTGCGACCCTATTTTTAATGTAATTGAGAAGGAGGAAAAAAAAGAAGCCGTCCGCGAAAAATATGGCCTGCCCCAACAGTTTTTCCTGCATGTAGGCACCATTATAGAAAGAAAGAACCTGCTGAATATTTGCAAAGCACTGCACTTAGTTCAAAAGGATATTGAAATACCATTGATTGTGGTTGGAAAAGGCGGCGGCTACAAGGAAAAAGTAAAAGCATACCTGGCTGAAAACCGGCTGGAAAAAAAAGTAATCTTTTTGTCGGATCAGCTGGCGGCCCAGGGCAAAAAGCCATTTATTGCCACAGAAGATTTCCCCGCATTATACCAGCTATCAACGGCCATGATCTATCCTTCGTTTTATGAAGGCTTTGGCATGCCTATTATTGAGGCTATGTCGGGCGGCGTGCCGGTGATCACTTCTACCACTTCCTGTATGCCGGAAATTGCGGGCGACGCGGCCTTCCTGGCCGATCCGGAACAACCCGGAGAAATGGCAGAAGGTTTTCGAAAATTCTACGGGGATATCTCTTACCGGGATACCGCTATTGCCAAAGGGTTTAAAAATGCGGAACGTTTTTCTCCTGAAAAATATGTTCAGTCAGTTATGAATATTTATAATTCAGCTTTATAAACCATGAATTTCGAAGAAGATATCAAAAAATGTATCGAAGTACTGCAGGCGGGCGGCACCATTCTTTATCCAACTGATACGGTTTGGGGTATTGGATGCGACGCTACCAACGCTGATGCGGTAAAGAAAGTGTATGAGCTAAAGAAAAGGGATGATAGCAAAGCCCTGATTGTATTGGTAGCTGGTGAACGCGACGTGATGCAATACACAGCCGCTGTTGATCTTAGCTTGTTCGATTATCTGGATAGCACCACGAGGCCCACTACGGTAATTTACGAACATGGACTAGGTTTTGCAGAAAACCTGGTGGCTGCTGACGGCAGCATCGCCATACGCATTTGTAATGAAGCATTTTGCAAAGCGCTTATCAAACGTTTTGGCAAACCCATTGTATCTACCTCGGCTAACATTTCGGGCGAGCCTGCTGCACCGTTTTATGCCTCCATCAGCGAAGCTATAAAAACGGGTGTAGACTATATCGTTCAATACCGGCAGGATGATAACGAACCTGCACAACCTTCTTCTATTATCCGCTGGAAGAATGGCAATGTAGAAATCATCCGTTAATCAGTGGCTACCGGAAAGAAGCCTTCTTTATATTTACATTGATAAGTCGGTACCCTTCATCGGTGCGCAGAAAATCGAGACCTTCCTGGTAATCTATTTTGCCTTTGCCAGAGTGGTTAATGTAGATACTCATCTGTGGATATTTCCACTCTTTTGCCTGGTTACAGTTATCGAAATACTTTTCGTATTCCTTCGACTCATAAATAAAAGGGTTAAGACCGCCGCGGGTGATAAAAGAGTCGCAGGAGGGACCGGCTGCGCG